>JBJTWP010000065.1:0-5929 GCA_046081805.1 Cyanobacteriota bacterium | reverse complement strand
GGCCGCCGAGCAGCTGGAGCGCTGCCGGCTCCAGGTCGCCTCCCGGTTGGACTGCGAGGCCGGGGAGGTGGTGTTCACCTCCGGAGGCACCGAGTCGATTCACCTGGCGTTGCTGGGAACAGCTCGCTGCCTCGACATGGCCGGTCCGCAGCTCCCACGCCTGGTGATCAGCGCTGTGGAACACCCCGCCACGCTGGCGGCGGCTCGGAGTCTGGAGCGCCAGGGCTGGCAGCTGGTGGAGGCCCCGGTTGATCGGCAGGGTCGCCTCGATCTGGAGGCCTTCTCGGCCCTGTTGGTGCCACCGACCCGTCTCGTCTCGCTGATCTGGGGGCAGAGCGAGGTGGGAGCAGTGCAGCCGATCGAGCCGATCGGTGCCCTCTGCCGCGCGGCTGGCGTTCCCCTGCATGTGGATGCGGTGCAGGTGCTGGGCCACCAGCCCGTGGACTTCGACGCCCTGCCGGTCGACCTGCTCAGCGGCGCGGCCCACAAGCTGCAGGGGCCCCGGGGGATTGGTCTGCTGCTGGCGGCCCCCGGAATTGGGCTGCAGCCGCTGATCGGCGGTGGGGGCCAGGAGGGGGGACTGCGGGGCGGCACCGAACCGGTGCCCCTGGCGGCCGGGTTGGCCACGGCCCTGCAGCTGGCCTCTGATCGGCTCAGCGCTGCTGGAGGGCTGGATCCCAGCGTTGGTCTGCGGGACCGGCTGCTGGAGCGGCTGCTGGAGCTGAGGGGCGTTCGACTCAGCGGTCCTGATCCGCGCCACCATCCCGCAGCCCGCCTGCCCCATCACCTCAGCCTGCTGATCAGCGGCGCCAGCGGCGCACCGTTGTCCGGCCGGGCCCTGGTGCGGGAGCTGGCGGCCCTGGGGGTTGCGGCCAGCAGCGGTTCAGCCTGCAGCAGCAGCGGCTCCAGCGCCAGTCCGGTGCTGATGGCCATGGGTTTTGCCGAGCAGGAGGCCGGCAGCGGCCTGCGGCTGAGCCTGGGCCCCTGGCTGCGCGACCACGAGCTCGAGCCGGTGCCAGCCCTGCTACGGGAAGCGAGGCGCCGGCTGGAGCGGCGTGAACCGTAGGGTCGGCCCAACCGCCCGCCACCCCATGCTTCCGGCCGATCTGCGCGCTGCTGAAGCCCAGGCCCTTGAGGCCCTGCGCTCGGCTCTGGCCGCCGATGCCAGCGGTCGCTGGATCGTGGAATGGCGTTTTGAAGGGCTGCGGGTGCTGCCGGTGGCGCTGCGACTCGCCCGGAGGCTGCTGGCCGATGGTCCGAACCTGAAGCTGCTCTTCCCCGATGCCGGTGCCGCTGCCCTGGCCCGTCGCGATGGGGCTGACCTCGCGGAACGAATCCAGGATTTCGGCCTGCTGCTGCGCCTGCCCGAAGGCAGCCACAGCGAAGGCCTGGTGTTGGCGGTGGCGCCCTCGCCGGCGGATTACGCCGAGTTCGAGGCGATCTGCGCCAACCACCGGGGCCCGATCGCCATGCTCAATGGCCGGCTGGAGGATGCGGCAGTGGGTATCGGCAGCGTGGCGCGGCAGCGGCGGCGGGGCTTTCTCTCCCAGTGGCAGGTGGCCTATGCGGTGCAGTCCGTCGAGGGCGGTGCCCTGCGCCGGGCCCATCCCGGCCCCTGGGAGCTCTACCGCGAGGATCCCGACGGCTTTCGCCTCGCCGCTGCGTTCGAGACGAAGCCCGATGGCGAACTGCAGGCGGCAGCCCTGTCCGGAGAGGCCGGCACGGGTCTTGCGGGCAACCTCAAGGCATGGGACACGTTCCTGGAGGGACTGCGCCACTGAGCCCTCGGCCTGCGGCTCAGTGCAAGGCCTGCGGCTGAGGGCGAGGCCTGCGGCTGAGGGCCTGGCCTCTGGTGGGGTCTGGCCACCCTCCGTACACTGCCGCCAGCACCGAGATGTCCATGGCCCCCCAGCCCGAGAGCTCCCAGCCGAAACGCACCTGGAGCCCGGTCGACGTCGGTGCCGCCGTGGCCGTGGTGCTGGCGCTGGGGGGGTGATCTGGAGTCCCAAGCTGAGCGGTGCTGTGGCCCGGGCCACGGGCAGCCTCGTGCCGGTCACCGTGATGGTGGATGTGCGCGGCGTGCCGGCCGCCGACCCAGCTGCCCTGATTGCCGGTGTGCGGCAAGAGGGCAAGGTGGCCATCGTGATTCGCAACCAGCCCCACGGCACCGTGGGCATCAGGGAGGTGCAGCCGCTGCAGCGGCGCCTGGTGGCGGTGCAGCCCAATGGCTCGGTGGTGACGGCAAGCGATCCCAATCAACAGGTCTTCACCACCCTGGATGCCCGCTTCGTGCTGACCGGCCAGGGTCGCAAGGCCGGTGGCGGCGTGGTGTTCGGCAATCAGAACCTGAAGATCGGTGCCCCGGTGGAGCTGGAGGGGGCGAACTTCCGGGTCAACGGCAGCGTCAGCGGCCTGCGGGTGGGGAGCTGAGCGGATGGCACCTCTCCCATTGGCTCTCGGCCTGATCAGCCTGCTGGTCGGGTTGCCCGGCGCGGTCGTTGCCCAGGCGAGCCCCAGCCTGGTCGACCAGAGGCCGGCTCCGGCGCCTCTGGCCTCCCTGCCATCGTCGCCGCCGCCCCTGGGTCTGCCGCTGTTGCAGAGTCAGGCCAGTTGCCCTGCGCTGCAACGCAGCATCGAGGGGCTGGTGGCTGGCGAAGCGTCGGTGTGGAGCATCAGCGTTGCCGATGCCCAGGGTCGTCTGCTGGCGGATCTCAACGGCAGCCGCCCCCGCGTCCCCGCCTCCAACCAGAAGTTGGTGAGCACGGCCTACGCCCTGGATCGGCTCGGCCCCTACTATCGCCTCAACACCCAGCTCTGGCGCCTGAACGATGGCAGCTTGCGGCTCACCGGTGAGGGGGATCCCGATCTGGCCCTGCCCCAGCTGCAGCGATTTGCACGTCTGGCCCTGGCCAGCGGCGGCAGCGAGGGCCAGCCCTCCCTGGTGCGCCTGCAGCTGGCGGAGGAGCCGCCCCAGGCCTGGTGGCCAGCCGGCTGGAATCCCGACGACCGCTACTACGCCTATGGCGCACCGATCACCAGGCTGGCCCTCACCAGCAACGCCATCCAGTCGGCGGTAGCCAACCCCCCCTCCCGGCTGCTCACCTTGCTGAACAGGGCCCTGGCCCAGCAGGGTGGCCAGGGCCAGCTCACGCTGGTGTCGGCCCGGGCCCCGCTCCCCGACGATGCGGTGCTGGTGCATCAGGAGCCCTCAGCTCCGATGCATAACCTGCTCAGCCTGGCCAACACCGAAAGCCATAACTTCACCGCCGAGGTGTTGCTGCGTCAGGGCGCGGGCAGTTGGGATCTGCAGGAGGCCCGGCTGCGGGTCTACCGCTGGCTGAGCGAGCAGGGTCTGCCCATGGAGGGCGTCAGGGTTGCCGACGGCAGCGGTCTGGACCGGACCAATCGCCTCACCAGTCGCTTCCTCGCCGCGCTGCTGTTGCGGATGAACCAGCATCCCTACGCGGCCCAGTACCTGGCCTCAATGGCCGTGGCCGGTCGCCGCGGCACCCTCCGCAACCTCTACTTCGGCACGCCGATCGAGGGGCGTCTCTACGCGAAGACAGGCACACTCAGCGGCGTTCGCTCGATCAGTGGCGTGCTGGAAACCGATGATGGACCCCGCTATGTCAGCGCGATCAGCAATGGCGGTGGCTCTCCCAACACCACCATCGGTGCCGTGCTGCAGCAGGTGATGAACACCCAGCTCTGCCCCGGCGGGCTCAGCTGAGCCGCTTCGCCACCTGCTGCAGCCGGTTGGCCACCCTGCGGCTGCGGCTCGGTGGTTGGCTGGCGCTGCTCTCCCGCTCCGTGGTCAGGGCTTGACGCTGGGGATCGCCGGTGTTGAGCTGGGCAGCCATCAGGCGTCCCAGCTCCTGGCGGCCCCCGAGCACCACCTGGCTGAGTTCCTGCAGGCGGCCCTCCAGCTCACCGAGCACCTGCTCGGCGTAGTGGTTGGCACCTTCCTGGATCGTGGCGGCCTCCTGGCGGCTGCGGGCCACCAGGGCGTCACATTGCTGCTGGGTCTGCTGGCGGAACTGCAGGGCGTCGTTCTGGAGCCGCTCGGCTTCGGCCTGGCTGTCGCGCTGCACCCGCAGGCCCTCCTGGCGGATCTGCTCCAGCTCGGCCAGGGCCTGCTGGCGGTTGCGCTCGTGCTGCTCGAGCAACTGGCGGTTGCGATCGGCCGCCTCCTGCTCCAGCTGCTGGCGACGGGCGGCGAACTGCTGCTCCTGCTGGGCCAGCCGGGCCTGCTGCTCCTGTTCCGCCTGGGCCGCCTGCTGACGGGTCTGAAGCAGCATCTGTTCGCACTGCTGGCGCACCTGCTCACGCATCTCGACCGCCTGCCGTTCCGCCTCCTGGCGAATCGAGGAGCTGTTGATCAGTTGCTCCCGTTGTTGGCGGCCCTGACTGAGGATCTCGTCGGCCTGGGCACGGGCCTGGGCGATGAAGTCGTCGCGCTGGCGGATCAACTCCACCGCCTGGGCCAGCTGGGGCGGCAGGGCATCCCGCAGGGCATCCATCACCTCAACGGCATCCTGCTCGTTCACCAAGCGGATGCCGCTGAAGGGGATGCGGCTACCCTCCAGCACAATCTCCTCCAGCTGATCCAGCTGGTCGAGCACGGTGATGATGGGCTCAGCCATGGGCGATGACGCTGCTGGTGGAGGGGTCCTGATTAAAGAGCCTGGCCAGGTCGCTGGCCACACCCGGCGGCACCATGTGGCGCACATCGCCGCCGAAGCGGGCCACCTCCTTCACCACCGAGCTGCTCAGGAAGCTGTGGTGCACGGCGGTGGCGAGGAACAGGGTTTCCACCTGGGGGGCGAGGCTCTTGTTGGTGTGGGCGATCTGCAGCTCGAACTCGAAGTCGCTCAGGGCCCGCAGACCCCGCAGGATCACCCCGGCGCCGCAGGTCCGGGCGTACTCCACCGTGAGGCCATCGAAGCTGCCCACCTCCACGCCCGGCAGATGGACCGTGGCCTGGCGGAGCTGCTCCAGCCGCTGCTTGAGCGGGAAGGCGGCGGACTTGTTCGGGTTCTGGAGCACCGCCACCATCACCCCATCGAACAGGCGGGCGCTGCGCTCGATCAGATCGAGGTGTCCCAGGGTGAGGGGATCGAAGGAGCCGGGATAGAGGACACGCATGGGGGCCAGCTTATGGGGCCCGTGCCAGGCCGGGCACGGCTGGAGCGGGCAGGGCACGTTTCTAGAGTTGGAGGGAGTGCTTCCCCTACCCATGGCCCTGGATCTCGACGCCAAGAAAACCCTGCTGCGCAAGATCCCCCATGGGCTGTTCATCTGCGGGGTGGCCGAGGGCGAGGTGGTGAACGGCTTCACCGCCAGCTGGGTGACCCAGGGCTCGTTCGAGCCGCCCCTGGTGGTGATGGCCGTGCGGGCCGACAGCACCAGCAACGGCATGATCCAGCGCACCGGCAGGTTTTCGCTCAACGTGCTCGCCTCCGATCAGAAGGATCTGGCGGCGGTGTTTTTCAAGCCCCAGCAGGGGGTGGGGGGCCGCTTCGAGGCGGCACCCTTCCAGCTGGGGGAGCTGGGCCTGCCGCTCCTCGACGACGCCCTCGGCGGCGTGGAATGCACACTGGTGGGCCAGGTGGCCGCCGGCGATCACACCGTGTTCGTGGGTGAGGTGAAGAGCGCCCGGCTCCACCGCGACGGCGGCGCCCTCGAGCTGAGCAGCACCGGCTGGAACTACGGCGGTTGAGGTTCTCCGCCCCTTGAGCCGTTCCGCCGGGGATCCCCTGCCCCTGATCCAACAACCCGACCGGCTGCGGGCACGCCTCAGGGAGGTCCCCGCCGAACCCGGCTGTTACCTCCTGCGCGATGGCGAGGACCGGATCCTCTACATCGGCAAGGCCAAGGTGCTGCGCCACCGGGTGCGCAGCTACTTCCAGAGCGGCAGCGGCCACGGCCA
>JBJTWP010000064.1:0-7961 GCA_046081805.1 Cyanobacteriota bacterium | reverse complement strand
CCCTCCACTGTGGCCTCGGCGTGCACCTTGCCGAAGCGCTTGCGCTTGAAGCTCAGCAGTTCGCAGCTGATCACCAGCTGGTCGCCGGGCACCACGGGCCGGCGGAAACGCACGCCGTCGATGCCGGCAAACACAAAGAGGCCCTTGGGCAGATCAGGCATCTGGGTCACGATCAGCCCCCCCACCTGGGCCATGGCCTCCACGATCAGCACCCCGGGCATCAGCGGGCGGCCGGGGAAATGGCCCTGGAACTGGGGCTCGTTGAGGGTGACGTTCTTGATCGCCACGGCCCGCTTGCCGGGCTCGTGGTCGATCACCCGATCGACCAGGGCGAAGGGATAGCGATGGGGCAGGAGTCCCTGGATCTGCTCACTGGTGAGCACGGGCGTAGGGGCGCTGGTGGTCAAGGGAACAGGGCAGTCACGGGGAGGAGGGACCTTGGCTGGCCAGGGCCGCCGCCAGGGCCGTATGCAGAGCGTGGGAGCCGCGGTAGGCGAACACCTGGGCCTGGGGCAGACCCGCCAGGGCCAGATCGCCCAGCAGATCCAGCAGTTTATGGCGCACCGGCTCGTCGACGAACCGCAGCGGTGGATTGAGCCAGCCCTCGCCGTCGCAGACCAGGGCATTGTCGAGGCCGCCACCCTGGATCAGGCCCGCCGCCCGCAGCTGCTCCACCTGCTCCCGGAAGCCGAAGGTGCGGGCCGGCGCAAGGTCACGCACATAGGTGGCGGGGGTGAGGTCAAGCGACAGCAGCTGACGGCCGATGGCGGGCTGGGGGAATTCGATCGCGGCAGCGAGCCGCAGCCCGCGGCAGGGAAGGGCCGTGATGAAACTGACGCCCTGCTGCAGGGTGATCGGCTCCGCCAGCACTGACCCCTGCTGCCGTGGCCCCAGGGCTTGCAATCCCGCCTCGGCGATGGCCTCACCCAGGGCTCGGCGGATCCATCCAGCAGCGGCACCTCCTCCCCCTGCATCAGGATCTCGGCCTGACTCACCCCGGTGCCGGCCAGGGCCGAGAGCAGATGCTCCACTGTGGCCAGTCGGCCCTGGTCCAGCCGCAGCGCCGTGCAGAGCTGGGTGTCGCTCACCTGGCGGGGCTCCAGCCGCTGCAAGGGCTGGCCAGGACGATCGAGCCAGCCGACCCAGTAGCCAGGGCGGTCACTGCCCTGGAGCCGCACCCGCGTGGTGGAGCCGCTGTGCAGGCCGACACCGGCACGCTCCACGGGGTGTTGCAAGGTCCAGGCGCCGGCGTAGTCGTCGGGCCAGAACGGACAGGCGGGATCCATTCAGAACTTCCAGCCGACGCCCAGGTTGAAGCGCCAGTCGCCCGTGAGGTCCTGGCTCGCCACCTCCAGCCGCAGCGGGCCCACCGGGGTGGTGACAATCAGGCCGGTACCGATCGAGAAGCCCTGGCCGGGCTTGCCGAGCAGACCGCCAGGGTTGCCGCTGACATCAGCCTGACTGCCAAAGGTGGTGCCACCGTCAACAAACAACTCACCGCTGATGATCCGAAAAATGGGAAAGCGATATTCAATGGTGGCTTCGCCAAATGTCTTACCAGAACCCAGGTCACAATCATAAAAGCCGCGGACCGAATTGCCGCCACCCAGGCAGAAGGCTTCGTAGGTGGGCAGGTTGCCGACGTTCGCGCCAGCCGAGACCTGGAAGGCCAGGGCCTGCTTACAGTCTTCTGCTTCACCCTTCTTGGGCCGGCACCCCTTATAGAGCTTCAACCAGTTGACAGGGATGAAGTGAGTGTAACTGCCGCGCAATCGGTTGAAAGTGGGCGAATCGGGCCCCACCGAAACGAACTGCTCGGTTCCGAGGCTCAAAAAGTTGCCTGACGTGGGGTTGCGCGGATCATTGAGGGTGCTCATCGTGGCCGCAAGTCGCAGGCCAACCAACTGGTTCGTGGTGGCACAATTGTAGGCAATGCAGATGACATTGCTGGTGGTTGTGGTGCCACCGTTGAAGTTTTGAGGCCCGACCGCATAGGGCATCGACTCACCCGAAAAATTGATGGGCTTGACTTGCTGGGCATTCAGACCGACGACCACACTCCAGGGGGCCCGCTTGTAAGGATTGCCACCATTGAGCGGGCGCACAAATTGAAGATTGCCGCCAAAGCGCTGCAGCACAATGGTATTTCCATCCAGGGCAAACCAGTTGTTGTTGGCGCCGAGGCCTGCATTGTCAGCCTGGGCCTGCTGCACAGTGCCATAGGTTTTGCCGGCGAGGTTTCCAGGACTAAAAATATTATTGGCAATTGCTGTTGCCGGAGCACTGTAGAAACCGCTGGAAACATCGGAGACGGTTACGAACTGGCCATTGCTCTGGCTCTGGAAGATCTGGGGAACCTCTCGACTCAGGAAAACGCGGGCGCGGAACGCCGTGCGGTATCGATCACCCTTGATCCAAGGGTCGGTGAAGGTCACATCCACCAGTCCACCAAACTGACCATAGGTGAAGTTCAGCGAGGCATCCCAGGCCCGCCCCCCCAGGTTGCTGTCCTGCAGCTGCACCTGGCCGAACACGCCCTGGCTCTGGCTATAGCCGAGGCCACCGGAGAGCGAACCCGTGGACTGCTCCACGATGCCCAGCACGATCACCACATGGCCCGGCTCGGTCGGAACGGGACGCAGGGTCACCTTCACATCGCTGAACAGCCCCGTGCCGTACAGCCGTTTGATGTCCTCCTCCAGCTCCTTGCGGTTGAACACCTGACCGGGCTTGATCGACACCTCCCGGGTCACCACCCAGGGCTTGGTCTTGCCCTTGATCGGCTGGCCCTTGTCGTTGGTGGCTTCACCCTCCTTATTGAGAACCTGAACCTCCACGCCATCGACGGTCCCCTGCCGCACCAGCAGTTCCACAGTGCCGTCAGGGCTGACACGCTGCGGTCCGGTGACCCGGGCCAGGGAATAACCCTGATCGGCATACCACTTCTGCAGCTCCTGCATCCGGGTCTGCAGGCTGTTGAAATTCAGGGTTCGACCATAATCAGCGGCGAAGGTGTCCTTCACCAGCTGGGGCGGCACCTTGGCATCGGTGGGGTCCAGGGTGACGGACTTCAACACGGGATTGGCCACCACCGTCACCACCAGACGCACCCCCAGGGGCCCGTCCACGGGCTGGATGCGCACATCCGAGAACCAGCCACTGGCATAGATCGCCGCGAGGTCGGTCTGCAACTCGCTGCGGGTGACGCGTGTGCCGGGGTTGGCGGCCATGGCGGCATAGGCCGCCAGTTCGAGGCGTTCCCGCTCGGGATGACCCTCCAGGCCCTCGATCACCACCTCAGCGATCAGAACGCGGGGCTCGGCGGGCTTGACGGGCTCCAGCCCACCGCCTGCCGCAGGGGTCGAAGCCGGGGACGGCGCCGGGGTCTGGGAGTTCGCGGGCTTGGTCTCGTTACTGCTGGGGGTGGCGGGGGTGGCGGGCCTGGGGGCCGCCGGCGTGGCGCCCGGTGAACTGGCGGGCGACTGGGCAAGGGCGGCACCGGCCCCCCCCAGCACCCCCACACCGATCAGGGGCAGGGCAGCCCGGCTCACCAGGAAACCCACCGAGCGCTTGCCTGCCATGTGCCTTGGTTCGGAGCGGCAGGGCCGCAAATGCCGCCGACCTTACCTGTAGATCCGGGGGGGCGGACAGCACCCTTGGACCCGTTTGAGAACCTCCCCGTAGGCCTCCACAACCCCGCCAAGGTCCTGGCGGAATCGATCCTTGTCCAGGATTCGATCGGCGGGATCAACCGTCGCCCGATCCCAGAGACGGCAATTGTCAGGGCTGATCTCATCGGCCAGAAGCAGCTGGCCATCGGCGCTGAAACCCAGCTCGATCTTGAAGTCCACCAGCTCCAGGCCCACGGCGGCGAACAGATCCCGCAGTGCCGCATTCACCCGCCAGGCCAGGGCCTCGATCGCGGCCTGCTGCTCGGCTGTCACCAGCCCCAGGAGTCGCAGCCGGGCCTCCGTCAGCAGGGGATCACCGAGCCCGTCGTCCTTGTAGTACAGATCGAGCAGGGGCGGATCCAGGCGCGTGCCAGCGGCAATCGGCAGCTGTCTGCAGAGGGAGCCGGCCGCCACGTTGCGGATCACCACCTCCAGGGGGACCACCCGCACCGGCCGCACCAGCATCCGGTTGGTGCCATCCAGCCCGAGGAAGTGGGTGGGGATGCCGAGGGCCTCAAGATGCTCGAAGAGCAGGGCGGAAATGTGGCAGTTCAGCTGGCCCTTGCCGGCCAGTTGGGCCTTCTTCCGGGCATTGAACGCCGTGGCATCATCCTTGAACTCGACCGCCACCAGATCGGGCTGATCCGTGGCATAGACGCGCTTGGCCTTGCCTTCGTGCAGCAGAGGGCCCAGGGAATAGACGCTCATGGCCGGGAGGCAGGGTTGGTGGTCGGGGCGGCATGGCCGCCGGGAGCCCGAGGCGAGCGCAGCTGGCGATCCAGCTCTGCCGTGGGCTGCAGACGCCAGGCACCGTAGGCGTCATCGATGCGTCGGCTCAGACGACCACGGCGCTCGGCGGCCCTGGTGCGGATGGCGGCTGTCTCGGGGGTGTCAGGCAGGGCGAGCTGCTGATCGAGCAGGGCGGTCACCAGCCCCCAGGAGCCCGCTGCAGCCGCCTGCTCCAGGGCCAGCTCCAGCAGCCGCGCCCGCTCCGCCACCGGCCGTTGGGGCAGCAGCGCCTCCGCCTGACCAAGGCGGCGGGCGGTGGCTTCCCCCGGAATCCGGGAGGCGAGCAGCACCTCAGCGGCGGCCTGGGCCAGGCCCATCGATTCGAGGGAGTCGGCCAGCAGATCCAGGGCCGGGCGGCTGGCCACCAGGCCATCACTGGTGCGGCCCACGGGCAACAGCAGGGTTTCCAGACTGGCCAGCCGGGGGCCGGCCAGATCCCGCAGCGTCTCGGCCGCCAGCCGGTGGTCCAGGCCGGCATGGGCGGCCTGCCAGCGCAGCAGCAGCCACTGACTGCGCTCGATGCCGGGGGCCGGGCCATAGCGCTCCAGCACCCTTAGGGCGGCCTGGGGCGCCTGGCAGCGCAACAGCCCGTCGGCATTGGCCAGCACCACCGGCAGGGGCTGGGGCGCGGGCTTGATCGTGAGCAGGCGCGCCTGCACCTTCTGCAGCAGGCGAACCTCCCCCGCCTCCACCAGCTGCGGACACAGCCGGGCCAGTTCGTCGAGGCCGCCCCGCTGCAGCGCCGGTTGCAGGGCCCGCTCGCCCTCCGAGACCCGGGGTCGGCCCTTCCGGGCTTCGGCCGCGGGCTGCAGGATGAGCAACAGACCCAGACCGGTCGCAAGGGCCCCCAGCCTGAGCCACGCTGATCGGGTCAGCGGTCGTGCCGCCATGGCGATCGAAGTGGGCACGGCGTTCCAAGCTAATCACCACGCCATCACCAGGCCGCCGCCCAAGGCCGTCGCCCTCCCACCCTCTCGCCAGCCATGCCCTCCCCCTCTCTCGCAATCCCGCAACGGATCCTGGTGGTGGGCGGCGGCGGCCGGGAGAACGCCCTGGCCTGGGCCCTGGCCCGCTGCCCGGGGGTGGAGCGGGTGTGGGTGGCGCCCGGCAATGGCGGCACCCTGGATCTGCCGGGCTGCGGCCAGCTGGCGATCGCCGAAAGCGACCCGGACGCCCTGCTGGAGGCCTGCCGCAGCCACGCCATCGCGCTGGTGGTGGTGGGCCCGGAGGCGCCGCTGGCGGCGGGCCTGGCCGATCAGCTGCGGACAGCCGGGTTTCCCGTGTTCGGCCCCGGTGCCGATGGGGCTCAGCTGGAGGCCAGCAAGCAGTGGGCCAAAGCCCTGATGCAGGAGGCGGGCGTGCCCACTGCCGGCCATTGGAGCGCCAACAGCGAGGCCGAAGCCCTGGCGGTACTGGAGCAGCGGGGCCAGCCGCTGGTGGTGAAGGCCGACGGCCTGGCGGCCGGCAAGGGCGTGACGGTGGCCGAAACGCTGGAGGAAGCCCGCGCGGCAGTCGCGGAGATCTTTGCTGGACGCTTCGGAGCGGGCGTCTCACTGGTGCTGGAGGAGCGCACCGTTGGCCCTGAGGTGTCGGTGTTTGCCCTTTGCGACGGCCAGCAGCTGGTGCTGCTGCCGCCAGCGCAGGATCACAAGCGCATCGGCGAGGGCGATACGGGTCCGAACACCGGCGGCATGGGCGCCTACGCGCCGGCCCCCCTGCTGGATGCGGCCGGCCTGGAGCAGGTGCGCCAGCTGGTGCTGGAGCCCACCCTGCAGGCCCTGCGGGCCCGGGGCATCGACTACCGCGGCGTGATCTATGCCGGCCTGATGCTCACCGACAGCGGGCCGAGCGTGATCGAGTTCAACTGCCGCTTCGGCGATCCCGAGTGCGAAACCCTGATGCCGCTGCTGGGGCCGGAGCTGGCGGCGGTGCTGCTGGCCTGCGCCGAGGGCCAGCTCGATCAGGCACCGGAGCTGAGCATCAGCCCCGGCTGCAGCGCCTGCGTGATCGCCGCCGCTGAGGGCTATCCCGGCGAGATCCGCAGGGGCGATGCCATCACCAGCAACCTGGAGCCCAGCGGCACCCTGCAACTGTTCCATGCCGGCACCCGCCGCACGCCGGATGGCACCTGCCTCACCAACGGCGGCCGGGTGCTGGCGGTGGTGGCCCAGGCCGACGATTTCGATGGGGCCTTCGCGCAGGCCTATGCGGGCCTGGGCCAGGTGAGCTTCAGGGGCATCACCTTCCGCCGCGACATCGGCCACCAGGTGCGCAGCCGATGAGCGCCCAGGCCGGAGGCTGGCGGGAGGGGCTGGCGCGCTGGTGGGCTGAGTTCAGCCTGCAGACCAAGCTGCTGGCGGTGGCCACCCTGGTGGTGAGCCTGCTGATGACGGGCATCACCTTCTTCGCCCTCAACGGCATCCAGCAGGACGCCCGCATGAGCGACATGCGCTACGCGCGGGATCTGGGCCTGCTGCTGTCAGCGAACGTGACCCCGCTGGTGGCCGAGGGCAACGACCGGGCGCTGGCGGCCGTGGCCGACCGCTTCTGGCGCTCCAGCCGCAGCCTTCGCTACATCTTCTTCGCCGACCGCCAGGGCGTGATCTACCTGGGCATTCCGATCGGCGGCAACGCCGGCAGCAGCGAGCTGCTGCTCAGCCGCCGGCTGGAGCTGCCCGCCGATCTGCAGAAGCGCCCCGACAGCCCGCTGGTGCGGCAGCACCTCACCCCCGCTGGCCAGGTCACCGACGTGTTCGTGCCGCTGGTGAGTGGCGACCGCTATCTGGGCGTACTGGCCCTGGGGATCAACCCCAACGAAACCCTGCTGGCCAGCTCGGCCCTCACCCGGGAGGTCACCGTGGCGGTGTTCATCTCGATCTGGGTGCTGGTGATCCTGGGGGCGGTGTTCAACGCCCTCACCGTGACGCGGCCGGTGAAGGAGCTGCTGCGGGGCGTGCGCCAGGTGGCGGCCGGCAACTTCGAAACCCGGATCGAGCTGCCGGTGGGCGGCGAGCTCGGGGAGCTGCTGGGGGGGTTCAACACCATGGCCAGCGAGCTGCAGGCCTACAAGGCGGCCAACATCGAGGAGCTCAAGGCCGAGCAGGTGAAGCAGCAGTCGCTGATCGCCACCATGGCCGATGGGGCGGTGCTGCTGGATGGCGAGGGGTTCACCGTGCTGGCCAACCCGACTGCCCGGCGCCTGTTCCGCTGGGAGGGCCGCAACCTGGAGGGCAGCGAGCTGATCGCCGAACTGCCCGAGCGGCTGGCGATGGAACTGCAGGCGCCGCTGGAGAGCCTGCTGAGCCTGGAGAAGGAATCGGCCGATGTGCGCTGCAGCTTCGGGGAGCCGGCGCGCACGCTGCGGATCGTGCTCCAGTCGGTGAGTGACGCCAGCGGCGAATCGCTCAAGGGGATCGCCATGACGGTTCAGGACCTCACCCGCGAGGTGGAGCTGAATGCCGCCCAGAGCCGCTTCATCAGCAATGTGTCCCACGAGCTGCG
>JBJTWP010000063.1:0-10796 GCA_046081805.1 Cyanobacteriota bacterium | reverse complement strand
GTTGCGGCTGAAGTGGGGCTCCAGGTTGCTGGAATCCAGCCACAGCGGCAGCTCCAGTTCGCGGCAGATGCGGGCGGTGTCCGTCCGGCTGAAGGCCAGCAAGGGCCGCACCAGCTCGATCCCCGGAGCCAGTGGTCGGCTGTGCCCCAGGCTGGCCAGGCCGCGGCGATGGCTGCCCCGGGCCAGGTGGAGCAGCAGGGTTTCGGCCCGGTCGCTGGCGGTGTGGCCGGTGAGCACCCGCGCTGCTCCCAGTCGCTGCGCCTCCCGCACAAGGCAGCCGTAGCGCCAGTGGCGGGCGCCGGCTTCAGAACCCCCTGCCGCAGCCCCACCCCCACCCGCCGACTCCGGCTGCCGCGCTGGTCGCCCCTGCCAGCGCTCCACCGTGATCGGCAGCCCCTGACCCCGGGCCCATGCCGCCAGCTCCTGGGCCTGCCGCGCTGACTCCAGCCGCCAGCCGTGGTCGCCGTGCCACAGGTGCAGCGTCCAGCCGTGCCGTCGCCCCAGATCCAGCAGCAGTCCCGTGAGGGCCATGGAGTCCTGGCCGCCCGACAGGGCCACCAACAACGGTGTGCCCCGGGGCAGCAGCGCCGGACGCTGCAGCAGCAGCCGATGCAGGCGCAGGTGAAAGCGGCTCCAGCGGGGTGTCATCGGCTGGTCTGGGAGCCAGGTGGGAGAATCCCATCACGTTCCCGTGATCCGCGATGTCGCGACCTGCCTCGCGTCTGAATCAACTGCCAGCCCAGCTCCGCGAGGCCCTGCTGGAGCGCCGGTTGCTGAAGGTGATCGCCGGGCTCACCAACTTCGAAGCCGCCTCGGTGGAGCGGATCGCCCGGGCCGCTGACCGAGGCGGCGCGGATCTGATCGATATCGCCTGTGATCCGGGGCTGGTGCAGCTGGCTGCCGGGGTGAGTGGCCTGCCGATCTGCGTGAGCGCCGTGGATCCCGAGCTGTTCCCCACTGCCGTGGCCGCCGGGGCCACCCTGGTGGAGATCGGCAACTACGACGCCTTCTACCCCCTGGGCCGGGTCTTCGACGCCGAGGAGGTGTTGGCAATGACCCACCGCACCCGCCAGCTGCTGCCCAAGCTGGTGCTCAGCGTCACCGTGCCCCACGGGCTGCCCCTCGATCAGCAGGAGCAACTAGCGGTGGAGCTGGTGACCGCCGGCGCCGATCTGATCCAAACCGAAGGCGGCACCAGCGCCAAGCCCTGCAGTGCCGGCAGCCTGGGGCTGATCGAGAAGGCCGCCCCCACCCTGGCCGCCGCCCACAGCATCAGCCGCGCCCTCACCGCCGCTGGACTTGAGACTCCGGTGCTCTGCGCCTCCGGGCTGTCGGCCGTGACCGTGCCCCTGGCGATCGCCGCCGGTGCCGCTGGCGTCGGCGTGGGTTCGGCGGTCAACCGGCTGAACGATGAGCTGGCCATGGTGGCTGTGGTGCGGGGTCTGCGGGAAGCCCTGGGCGGCGGCGTGCGGGCTGCGGTCTGAGGCGAGCCGGCGTCATCCCCGCCGATCCGCCCGTTTCCAGGCAAGCTGGGCCTGTGGGATGGACAGCGCATGGGCCCCCTGTTGTGGATTCTGCAGTGGCCGATTCGGGCCGGTTTGCTGCTGCTGGTGGCGCAGCTGCCCCTGGGCGTCGAGCTCGACGGCTTCGGCCAGGCCTTCCTGGCGACGGTGCTGATCGGCTTGCTGGGCATGATCCTGCTCTGGCCGCTCAAGCTGGTGCTCGGTCTGCCCTGGGCGATCACCAGCCTGGGTGGACTGATCCAACCTGTCAGCTGGCTGTTCGACTGGGGGATCAGCATCCTGCTCTTCGCCCTGGCAGCCTGGCTGATCGATGGCTTCCGGCTGCGCCACGGCCTGCTCAGTGCCGTGCTCGGCGCCGTGGTGTACTCCCTGCTCAGCGCGCTGGTGCTGCGGCTGCTGGGGCTGGAGGTGTCGTTCACGCGGGTCTGAGCCCATTCCCGTGAGAATGGACCGATGCCCGTGACGCCCTTCCAGCTCCACGCCCCCTACGAACCGAAGGGGGATCAGCCCGAGGCCATCAAGGGGTTGGTGGCCGGTGTCGAGGGGGGTGAGCGCTATCAGACCCTGCTGGGTGCCACCGGCACCGGCAAGACCTTCACCATCGCCAACGTGATCGCCCGCACCGGCCGACCGGCCCTGGTGCTCGCCCATAACAAAACGCTGGCGGCCCAGCTCTGCAATGAGCTGCGGGAATTCTTCCCGAACAATGCCGTGGAATACTTCATCTCCTATTACGACTACTACCAGCCGGAGGCGTATGTGCCCGTCTCCGATACCTACATCGCCAAGACGGCCTCGATCAACGAAGAGATCGACATGCTGCGCCACTCCGCAACCCGCTCGTTGTTTGAGCGCCGCGATGTGATCGTGGTGGCCTCGATCAGCTGCATCTACGGCCTGGGGATTCCCAGCGAATACCTCAAGGCGGCGGTGAAGTTCCAGGTGGGCGACATGCTCAACCTGCGCGGCTCCCTGCGCGAGCTGGTGAACAACCAGTACTCCCGCAACGACCTGGAGATCTCCCGTGGCCGCTTTCGGGTGCGCGGCGATGTGCTGGAGATCGGCCCGGCCTATGAAGACCGGCTGGTGCGGATCGAACTGTTTGGCGATGAGGTGGAGGCGATCCGCTATGTGGACCCCACCACCGGCGAGATCCTGCAGAGCCTCGATGCGATCAACATCTACCCGGCCAAGCACTTCGTGACCCCCAAGGAGCGCCTGGAGGAGGCGATCCAGGCGATCCGCAGCGAACTGCGCGAGCGGCTCGATCTGCTCAACAGCCAGGGCCGGCTGCTGGAGGCCCAGCGGCTGGAGCAGCGCACCACCTACGACCTGGAGATGCTGGAGCAGGTGGGTTACTGCAACGGCGTGGAGAACTACGCCCGCCATCTGGCGGGGCGCCCCGCCGGCACGCCGCCTGAGTGTCTGATCGATTACTTCCCGAAGGACTGGCTGCTGGTGGTGGATGAGAGCCACGTCATCTGCTCCCAGCTGCAGGCCATGTACAACGGCGATCAGTCGCGCAAGCAGGTGCTGATCGAGCACGGTTTTCGCCTGCCTTCCGCCGCCGACAACCGCCCCCTGAAGGGGGAGGAGTTTTGGCAGAAGGCGCAGCAGACGATCTTCGTGAGCGCCACACCGGGGACCTGGGAACTCAGCCGGAGCGATGGCCAGGTGGTGGAGCAGGTGATCCGCCCCACCGGCGTGCTGGATCCGCTGGTGGAGGTGCGGCCCACCGAGGGCCAGGTGGACGACCTGCTGGGGGAGATCCGGCTGCGGGCGGACAAGCAGGAGCGGGTGCTGGTGACCACCCTCACCAAGCGCATGGCCGAAGACCTCAGCGACTACCTCGCCGAGCATGGTGTGCGGGTGCGCTATCTGCACTCCGAGATCCACTCGATCGAGCGGATCGAGATCATCCAGGATCTCAGGAACGGGGAGTATGACGTGCTGGTGGGGGTGAACCTGCTGCGCGAGGGTCTGGATCTGCCGGAGGTCTCACTGGTGGCGATTCTCGATGCCGACAAGGAGGGCTTTCTGCGGGCCGAGCGCTCCCTGATCCAGACCATCGGCCGCGCCGCCCGCCACGTGGAGGGGGTGGCCCTGCTCTACGCCGACAACCTCACCGATTCGATGGCTAGGGCGATCGGGGAGACCGAGCGCCGCCGCGGCATCCAGCAAACCTACAACGAGAAGCACGGCATCACGCCCAGTCCAGCTGGCAAGCGGGCGGGCAATTCAATCCTGGCATTTCTGGAGGTGTCGCGGCGCCTCAACGATGAACAGCTGGAGCAGGCCACCGAACAGGCTGAACACAACGACGTGCCCTTGGAATCTTTGCCCGAGCTGATCCAGCAGCTCGAGGACAGGATGAAAACCGCCGCCAAGAACCTGGAGTTTGAGGAGGCGGCCAACCTGCGGGACAAAATCAAGCGCTTGCGTCAGAAGCTGGTGGGTAAACCATAGTCACGGGCCTGGCCAGCGAAGCGCTGGTCAGCGAAGCGTCGGTCAGCGAAGACCCCTTCAGCCAAGGGTCTCCAGGCGAAAAGCCCATGCACGAGGAGGCTGCTCGCGCACGGTTGCTCAGCGGCCAGCCGCTTTGAGGATGATCTTGATCGTTTTCAACAGAATCAAAAAATCAAGCCATGGGCTGGTATTGCGTAGGTAGTACAAGTCATAGCTGAGTTTGAGATTCGCATCCTCGACACTGGAGGCGTAGGGCATGTTGACCTGGGCCCATCCACTCAGGCCAGGCCTGATCCAATGGCGAAGCCGGTAATTGGGAATGTTGTCTTCAAGATCTTCCTCGATTTCAGGTCGCTCGGGTCTTGGGCCGATCAGACTCATGTCGCCCCGCAAGACATTGATCAGCTGGGGCAGCTCATCGATCCGGGTGCGGCGTAACCAATAGCCAATTCCAGTGATCCGTTGATCGTCTGGCTGTGACCATTGGATGCCATCTCGCTCGGCATCAACCCTCATGGAACGTAGCTTGTATAGCCAAAAGCGAGCCCCATAGAGGCCTGTGCGCTGTTGTCGATAGATGGCCGGCCCTCCATCCTGCAGCCTGATTGCCATCGCTGCAAGGAACCAGAGTGGGCTAGTGACAATCAGGACAACAAGACTTAGGCTGACATCGGCATAGCGCTTGAGCTGTTGATTTGGGTTGGATCGCTGTGCTTCGATCCGATGAGAAAACAGGAGCCATTGACCGCCTACCCAGCGGGATGGAATTCGCTCCAGTTCCTGCTCTGCAAGTTCAACCAGGGTGATCACCGGCCGGCCGCTGCCTACAGCCAGTTCGCAGACCGGCAGGAATGCGGGGTTGGACGCGATGCCAGCGCTGAGGGCCAGTCCATCGACGTGGGACAGGCGCTGTTGGATGGTGGCGAGCAAGGCGGAGGCTGGCTGTCCAGGCTCACCGGTGGACAGGGCCTCGGTGTCCAACTGGGCCATCGTCGGTCTGCGGCGGTTGGTGCTGGCCCTGGACCACTCGTCGGACACGCTGCCCAGTTCATCGGGACAGGCGAGCAGCAACCAGCAAGGAGCGCCCAGATCGTTGGGCAGTTGCCGCAGCAGCCAGCGGACGATGCCACTCCAAAGCCCCATCAAGGCAAACGCAGGAATCAGATTGCCGCGATGCAGCAAGGTGATGGCAGGACTTGCTTGCGCGGTCCACTCCAGCCAGGCTCCAAGCACCATGCTCGACGTGCTCGTGGCACCGAGCCTCAGCAGCACTTGGGACCACCGCACCCGTCTCAGCTTGAGCAGGGTGTAGGAGCCGAACAGCCAGCTGAAGGTGCAATACGTCAGGACGAGGATCACCATCAGCCATTGCTGTTGCTCCAGGCTCGGCAGGACACCGCGAAACCTGGCCAACAGGGCAAACAGTGCGATCAGTCCAGCCGCATCCAGCACGGCTGCGGCCACGAGCGTGGATCGGGCTTTGCCCCAGCTGGGGAACACCATCTCAGCCTCCGCCGGCGATGCCAGCCTCCTGCCCCTGGGGTGATTCAGTGCCCTCCGCCTGATGTCGCCTCGCACCGCCCAGGCCGAAGGCCGCATGCACAGCCTGCAGAGCCCCGACCCCATCGGCCTCGGCCACCACACAGCTGGTGCGGATCTCGCTGGTGGCAATCAGTTCGATGTTGATGCCGGCCTCCGCCAGGGCCCGGAACATCCGGGCCGCGGTGCCGGGGGTGCAGGGCATGCCGGCGCCGACGGCGCTGACGCGGGCGATGGCGGGCCCCTCCTCGAAGTGGGCGCCGGGCCACTGGCGCAGCAGGGGGCTCAGGGCCTGCTCAGCGCGGGCGCGGTCCTCGCGCTTGAGCGTGAAGCTCATGTCGCGGCTGCGCTGCTCGCCCCCACCGTGGCTGCGCTCCGACTGCACGATCGCGTCGAGGCTGATGCCCGCATCGGCCAGGGCCCGGCACACGGCGGCGGCGGTGCCGGGGCGATCGGGCACGCGGCGTACCGCCACCTGCACCTGGTCGCGATCGAGGGCCACGCCGCGCACGGCGGGCTCCCCGAGCTGGCAGGGCAGCGGGTCGTGGCGTAGCTGGCCGTCGGGAAGCTCGAAGGTGTCCGCGGCGCAGCGCAGGGCCTTGGCCCCCTGGTGGCCGGCCACCAGGCAGCTCACCTTCACCTCGCTGGTGGCGATCAGGCGCAGGTTGATGCCGGCGCGGGCCAGGGCATCGAACAGCCGGGCCGCCACGCCGGGCCGCCCCATGATCCCGGCGCCGGAGATGCTCAGCTTGGCCATGCCGCCCTCGGCGCCGAGCTGGGCTCCGCCCTCGCCGAGGTCGGCGCCCATGCTGACCAGCACCTCGCGGCACACCAGCTGGGCCCGATCCAGATCGGCTTCGGCCAGGGTGAAGGCGATGTC
Source organism: Cyanobacteriota bacterium (assembly GCA_046081805.1). Taxonomy (GTDB): domain Bacteria; phylum Cyanobacteriota; class Cyanobacteriia; order PCC-6307; family Cyanobiaceae; genus UBA5018. Next base: position 4,388 of record JBJTWP010000063.1, on the reverse strand, counting down.
GTTGCTGGCACCCTCGTGGGTGGCCTGCACGATCAGATCCACGTTGAGCCCCGCAGTGCCGAGCGCTTCGAACAGCTGGGCGGCCACCCCCGGACGGTCGGGCACGTGCGAGAGGGCCAGCACCGCCTGCTGGGTTTCGAGTTCGGCGCCATCCACGGGCTTGCCCAGCTCCAGGCCCTCGCTGCCGATCGGCCGCGGGCTGCCGCTGGTGAGCAGGGTGCCGGGGGCCTCGCTCCAGCTGGAGCGCACCACCAGGGGAACCCCGTAATTGCGGGCGATCTCCACGGCCCGTGGGTGCAGCACCGCGGCGCCGAGGCTGGCCAGCTCCAGCATCTCGCTGCAGCTCACCTGGTCCATCAACTGGGCGTCGGCCACCTTGCGCGGGTCGGTGGTGAGCACCCCGGGCACATCGGTGTAGATCTCGCAGGCATCGGCGCCGAGGGCGGCGGCCAGGGCCACGGCCGAGGTGTCGGAGCCGCCCCGCCCCAGGGTGGTGATCTCCGGCGTGCCGGCCGCTCCGCTGCTGGTGCCCTGGAAGCCGGCCACCACCACCACCTGGCCAGCGGCCAGCAGGCGCCGCAGCCGTTCGGTGCGGATCTCCAGAATCCGCGCCCGGCCGTGGGCCGATTCGGTGATGATCCCGGCCTGGGTCCCGGTCATCGACACGGCCGGAACCCCTTCGGTGTGCAGCGCCATCGAGAGCAGGGCGATCGACACCTGCTCACCGGTGGCCAGCAGCATGTCCATCTCCCGCTGGGGCGGGTCGCTGCTGATGGCCCGGGCCAGTCCGGTGAGCTCATCGGTGGTGTGGCCCATGGCCGACACCACGATCACCAGCTCATGGCCGTCGTCGCGGCAGCGGGCGATCCGGCGGGCCACCGCCTGGATGCGCTCCACATCGGCCACCGAGGTGCCCCCGAACTTCTGAACCAACAGGGCCATCGAACCTGGGGCGTCGCAACGGGACGCGCACAATGGAATCGGTGATTATCTGTTGCCGTCCGGCGCTGTAGGAATCCGTCAGGTCTGGTTCAGCCCGAGCTGCCCAGCACGAACCCATCGCGGAAGGCGTCCCCGGGATCGGCGCCGCGCTTGAGGGCGGCTTCCACCTCCAGCAGCTGGCTGAGCAACCTCAGGAAGCTGGCCGGCCGCTTGCCGCGGATCTGCTTGCGCATCACGTAGATGCGTTTGGGGTTGGAGATGCAGGCGGCCTTGGCGATGGTATTTACGTCCTGCTCGCCCTTCTGGTCCAGCAGCGCCACCCACAGCCAGCCCCGGATCTGACTACTGAGCGCCGCCACGATCCTCAGGGCCGGCTCATTGGCGGCCAGCAGGGCATCCAACAGGGCGATCGCATCAGCCGGTTTGCCGGCCAGCAGGGCATCCCCCACCGCCAGGGCGCTGGTGCTCTGGCCCCCCACCAGGGCCTGCACGGCGGCCAGCGTGATCGGAGCCGGCTGGCCTCTGCCGGGTGGACCTGAGCGACCTGCCGCCGCCACAAACAGGCTCAACTTCTCCAGTTCGCTGGCCAGCCGGGCACTGTCACTGCCGATCGCCTCGGCCAGGGCTTCGGCGGCGGCGGGCTCCAGGGTCAGACCCAGCTCCCGGGCAGTGCGGTGCATCAGGTCCAGCAGACCGGCAGCGTCCCACACCGCAGGCAGTGGGAAGCTGGCTTCGCTGGCCTGGCCTGCCTTCACCAGCTTCTGCAGGGCCTTGGTGGGACGCAGACGGCCGTCGGGCTTTGCCGGGTTCACTAGCACCAGATGGCAGTCTGGCGGGATCAGCGGCAGGCTGCGTTCCAACTGTTCGGCCAGCTCGGCCGGGCACTGGTTGCAGAAGGGGCTGCGCTGCAGCACCACCAGCCGCGCGCCGCCGCCGAGGGGCGGGGTGCGCGCCTCCTCCAGGGCCTGGGCGGCCTGGACCGGGTCGTTGCCATCGAGGCGGCTGAGGTTGATCGCACTCCAGGCCGGATCCAGCAGCTGCTCCACCAGGGCATCGGTGGCGCGGCTGCGGGCCGCCTCGTCGTCGCCCCAGAGCAGATGGATGGGCATGGCAGGAGGTTATGGCCAGCACGGCCTTCAGGGGACGTGATCCCCGGCCAGGCAGGTCATCCGCGCCATGGTGCCGCGCCATGGTGCAGTGGCGTGGCGACCGTGGCGTGGCGACCGTGCAGACGCGGCTGCCCAATCCCGGTCCGGCGATGCTGACGTTGGCACACCATCCCGGCGGCATGGATCACCCGATCTTCACGGAGAGCATCCGGCGCATCCGGGAGGCGCTGGCGGCCCCTGGGGCCCCGGAATCCTGGCGGCAGGCGGCGCAGCGCTGGGGCCAGTCCCCGGAGCGCGATGTGCTGGAGCGTTGCATCCACAGCAGTGGCGACCTGGCCATCGCGCCCGACCTGATCTTCTCCCCCGCAGCGGCCGTCCACGAGCCCGGAGCGGCCAGCAGGGGCCTGGCAGCCCTCGCTGCCGGCGCGCCGATCCTCACGGACACCGCCATGGCCGCCGCCGCTGTGGGTCCGATGGCCCGGCGCACCTTCGGCAATCCCGTGCATGGCCTGCTCGACTGGGCTCCACCCCAGGCACCCCCTGGAGAGACCCGTTCGGCTCTGGCTGTGCGGGCCGCCTGGCAGGCGCTCACAACCCCCGGCGATGACGCCGCTGCCCGGACCGAGCGGCCAGCGCCGGTGGTGCTGATCGGCAGCGCCCCCACCGCGTTGGAACGTCTGCTGGATCTGGTCGGACCCGTGCCTGGCGCTGTCGCGGGGGCCGCTCCTGCGGAGATGGTGGCGCCCTCCCTGGTGATCGGCATGCCCGTGGGTTTCGTGGGAGTGGCCGAGAGCAAGCGGCGCCTGGCGGCCAGTGGCCTGGCCCACATCCGACTGGAGGGCTCCAGGGGCGGAGCCGGCCTGGTGGCCGCTGCCTGCAATGCCCTGCTGCGGGCGGCCTGGCTTCAGGCGGCGTGCTCGCCGCGGGATTGAGTTTGGCCCGCTTGGGTGGCACTGGCCCGGGGGGCATGCCGCCCCACGGCGATGTGGCTATTGGCCTCGATGTGGCCGAGCACCTGCCGGGCGCGCACCAGCACGGCGGCGGGCACGCCGGCCAGGCGGGCGGCCTCGATGCCGTAGCTGCGGCTCGCACCACCCGGGACCACCTGATGCAGGAAGCGCAGGGTGTCGCCGGTTTCCTCCACCAGCACCTGGGCATTGGCCACATTGGGCAGCAGCTCGGCCAGCTCATTGAGCTCGTGATAGTGGGTGGCGAACACACTGCGGGCGCCGATGCCGCCGTACTCCGCCGGCGTGGCCAGGTGTTCCGCCACCGCCCAGGCGATCGAGAGGCCATCGAAGGTGGCGGTGCCGCGCCCGATCTCATCCAGCAACACCAGGGACCGCTCACTGGCGTGGTGCAGGATGTTGGCCGTTTCCGCCATCTCCACCATGAAGGTGGACTGGCCCGCCGCCAGGTCGTCGCCGGCCCCCACCCGGGTGAAGAGTCGGTCAGCGATGCCCAGCCGTGCTGAGGTGGCCGGAATCCAGCTGCCGATCTGAGCCATCAGCTGCAACAGGCCGCTCTGGCGCAGATAACAGCTCTTGCCGCTGGCATTGGGCCCCGTGAGGATCAGCAGATCGGGTGGGCGGTCGCCGGGTGGGGTGAGACTGTCCTGGTCTGGCGCGCTGGAGGCACCCAGATGGATGGCGTTGGGGGTGAAGGACGCCTCGGCCAGCAGCTGCTCCACCACGGGATGGCGGCCGGCTTCGATCAGCAGAAGGCGTGCCTCGGGGCCCTCGGGATCGGTGATCTCCGGGCGGCAGTACTGACCGGTGACGGCCAGCTCCGCCAGGCCGGCGATGGCATCGAGCTCGGCGATCAGCCTGGCGGCCGTGCGGATCCCAGGGGCCTGCAGGCCCACCCCGGCCCGCAGCGCGGTGAACAGATCGTATTCGCGCTGGGCGGCGCGGGCCCGCAGCTGCAGGATCCGGCCTTCACGCGCCTTGAGCTCCGGGGTGACGAAGCGCTCCTCATTGGCCAGGGTCTGGCGGCGGATCCAGTGCGCTGGAACCACCTGGGCCTTGGCCCGGCTCAGCGTCAGCACATACCCCATGCTGCGGTGGTATTGCAACCTGAGGGCGCCGATGCCGCTGGTGGCGCGCTCGGTGGCCTCGTGCTCGGCCAGCCAGGCCTCCTGGTCGTCGAGCTGGTTGCGCAGGCCATCCAGCAGCGGATCCACGCTGTCGTGGATCAGGCCGCCTTCGCTGAGGCTCAGCGGTGGGGTGTCCACCAGGCTGTGGCGCAGTTCGGCGGCCAGGGAAGCCAGCTGCGGCCAGCTTTGGGCCAGGGCCCGCAGCGGCGCGCTGCTGGCCTGGCCCAGCAGCGCGGCCAGCT
>JBJTWP010000062.1:0-3368 GCA_046081805.1 Cyanobacteriota bacterium | reverse complement strand
TGGTCCACAGCACTGTCTCGCGGGCATTGGCGGAGCGGGTGAACGACCCGGAGTTCACATCAATGACGGTGAGGGCCTCGGTGGGTTCGATGATGATGTAGCCGCCCGAGGGCAGATCCACCCGTGGCTTGAGCGCATCACGAATGGCGGCATTCACCTTGAAGTGCTCAAGGATCTCGGCCGGCTCACCATGGGCATCCACCGCCACGTTGGCGTGATCCACGCCCAGGAAGGCATTGGCGCGGGCCACACCCTCGGCGGAGTCGAGCACCACCCGCACCACCTCGGGGCTGTAGAGATCGCGCAGCACACGGTGCACGAAGTCTTCATCGCGGTTGAGCAGCACCGGCGGATTGGAGCTCTCGGCCGCCTGCTGAATGGCCTCCCATTGGCGGAGCAGCGCTTCAAGATCGTCGATGAGCTGCTCCTCACTCACGCCCTCGGCTTCGGTGCGGATCAGCAGGCCGGAGCCAGGGGGCTTGATCAACACCCCAAGGGCCCGCAGCCGGTTGCGCTCGTTCTCACCATCAATACGGCGGGAGATGTTCACGCCCTGACCATGGGGCTGCAGCACCAGGAAGCGACCGGGCAAGGCGAGGTTGCCGGTGAGCCGGGGTCCCTTGGTACCGGTGGGCTCCTTCATCACCTGCACCAGCACCTTCTGCCTCGGCTCCAGCAGTTCGGTGATGCCGGCGGCACCTTTCCTCAGACGCAGGGGGCCCAGGTCAGTGACATGAATGAAGCCGTTCTTCTCGCTCTCGCCAATGTTGACGAAGGCGGCATCGATGCCTGGCAACACGTTTTCAACGGTGCCGAGGTAAACGTCGCCGATCTGGTAGCGGCCTTGGGCCACCACCAGCTCATCGACACGGTCGTCGTGGAGCACTGCAGCGATCCGCAGCTGCTCGGCGATGACGATCTGCTGGGGCATGGAGAATGTTTGGGTCCGCGGGACCCGTCCAGGGATGTTGGGCGTCAGCGGAGATCGGGAGACCGCCTGCGAGCCTTGAAAGAATTAACCGCGCAACGCGTGCAGCGGTACGGCCTGGAACGATCGATTTCTTGAAAGCTTCTTGAAATCGGTTTCTCAGGACCGAGGCCGGTGAAACGAAACCGGAGGGCAATCTGCTGGCCTGGTTGACCCTGCAACCGGATCGACACTTGGGCCAGATCGGGGGCTCGGGTCAGGCATTGCTTTGCCTTGGCTGGACGCTAGCACGGGCCTGAGGATGAGCTCGTCCCGTCGTTGGGAGGTGAGCTGGAGGCCGCAACCCAGGCGTTCAGCCAGCCACTGGCGCAGCTGCTCCGGCTTGAGACTCCGCCCCGCCGGATCAATGGCCGCCTCCAGCCGCAGGTGGGCGAGGCGACCCGCGAGCCGCCTGATCGCCAGACTGCGCAAGGCCGGCCGGCAGTCGCGCTGCCGCGGGCGCCCTTTCTTGTCGGTGTCCCACCAGATCAGTTGGTCGGCAGCCAGCAGAGAGGCCACCGCCTCCCGCCAGAGCGACTCCGGCACGGGTTCCCTGGTTTGCAGCGCCAGGCTCCAATCGGCGGCATCGAGCTCCTGGGAGAGGCTCGGAGCGGACACCGGAACCTCCCTGGCCACCAGCACCTGGAAACCCAATGGCAGCTGGGGCTGCAACCGCTGGATCACCACGGCTGGATCCACCGGTTCGCTGAACTCCAGGTCCAGCCATTCGCCGCCACCCTCCACCCCCAGGGGCAGGGCTAGGGCCAGTTGCAGGCGGGGCAGGGGATGGAAGCCACCGGTGAAACTCACGGGCAAAGCGCTGCGGCGCAAAGCGCGCTCCAGCATCCGCAGGGTGTCGAGATGGCTGATCAACGCCAGGGAGCCTTGCTTGCTGAAGCGAAAGCGGAGGCGGCACACCCGTGCGCTGGCCGGAGCGCGCTGGGGAACGGCCGGCGGAATCGGCGGCGGCGGGATCACAACGTTGTGGCCCAGCTCCGGCCCGCAGACTCCGCAGCTGCTACAGCCGGCGAACGAGCAGTCGCTCACCACGGCGGCGGCCAGGGCCCGCTGCAGATCCTCCGCCAGCCAGCGCTTGTCGAGCCCGGAATCGATGTGGTCCCAGGGGAGGGGCTGGCGGCAGAAGGCCTCCAGATAAGCCGGGTCCATGGCTTCGGCCGCGCTCCAGGCCCCCAGCTCCAGCCGGCGGTAGCGGCCACCCAGCCCTGCCGCCTCAATGGCGCCGGTCCAGGCGGCATGGCTGCGCTCGGCCGACTCGAACCAGGCATCGAGCCCCGCCCCGGCGCGCCAGGCGGCCTCGATCACCGGCGCCAGGCGGCGGTCGCCGCGGCCGATGAAGTCTTCGATGGCCGAAAGGCGCCCATCGGTGACATTGATCTTGAGGCCACGCAGCTGGCTCAGCGCGCCCCTCAGCAGCTGCTGGCGGCGCCGGACTTCCTCCGTGCTGACGCTGTGCCACTGGAAGGGGGTGTGGGGCTTGGGCGTGAAGGTGGAGATGGTGAGGTTGAGCTCCAGCCGCCCCAGATCGCGGCACTGCTGCTGCAGCGCGCGGCAGGTGTCGGCGATGCCGAGCACGTCGGCATCCGTTTCCCCCGGCAGGCCGATCATGAAGTAAAGCTTCACCTTGCGGTAGCCGCTCTCCATGGCGGTGCGGATGCCGGCCAGCAGCTCGGCGTCGGTGAGCCCCTTGTTGACGATGTCGCGCAGCCGCTGGCTGCCGGCCTCCGGCGCGAAGGTGAGCCCGCCCTTGCGGGTGCCGCCGAGGATGTGGGCGATGTTGGCGTCGAAGCGATCCACCCGCTGGCTGGGCAGGGTGAGGCTCACGTTCTGATCGGCGAGGCGGTTGCGCAGCTCCACCCCCACCGCCGGCAGGGCCAGGTAGTCGGAGCAGCTGAGCGAGAGCAGGGAGAAATCGGCATAGCCGGTGCGGCGCATGCCCTCCTCGACCGCTTCCACCACCGCCTCAGGCTCCACGTCGCGGGCGGGGCGGGTGAGCATGCCGGGCTGGCAGAAGCGGCAGCCACGGGTGCAGCCGCGGCGGATCTCCACCGTGAGCCGGTCGTGCACCGTTTCGATGTGGGGCACCAGCCCCATGGCGTAGTGGGGCATCGGCGTGGCGGTACGCCGCTGGATGCGCGCCGGCAGGCCGGGCTCCAGCGGCTCGATCGACACGCCGTCGGCGCCGGGTGCGTAGAGCGATGGCACGTACACCCCGGGCACCAGGGCCAGATCCCGCAAGAGCTGGCGGCGTGTGAGCCCGGCGGCGCGGCCCTCGGCCACCACCAGGCCGATCTCCGGCAGCAGCTCCTCGCCATCGCCGAGGGCGATGAAGTCGAAGAAGGCGGCGAAGGGCTCCGGGTTGCTGGTGGCGGTGGGCCCACCG
>JBJTWP010000061.1:0-7705 GCA_046081805.1 Cyanobacteriota bacterium | reverse complement strand
ACTGCCGTTCAGGTCCCCTGACTCCCAGGCGGCCCCTACCCCTACCCCTGCCCCGCCGCCCATGGGGATTGGCGTGCTGAGGTACCAAGCTCATTTCCAGGTAATTCATGAACACTGAAAAACCCCAAATCGAGCAGGATCTGGAGGAGGATTATGGCACCTCTGGTCGGTTCACGGAACAGCGGCAACTGCCGGAAGGCATGGTGGAGGTGTATCAGCTCAAGCTCAGCTTGGAGGGGAGCAAGCCCGCCATCTGGCGACGGTTGTGGGTGCCTGCCTGCATCAGCCTGGCCAACCTGCATGCGGTGATTCAAATCGCCATGGACTGGGATGGCGGCCACCTACACCAGTTCATCGCGCTCACCCGCAAGGTCGGTCCTCCTGTCTACTTCAGTGATCCTTCAATGGTGGATGACTGGGATTGCCTGGATGAGGCCAAGGCGCGGCTGGATGCCCTCCTGATAGAACCCAAAGATAAGCTGCGGTACGAATACGACTTCGGCGACAGCTGGATGCACAGCCTGGTGCTGGAAAAGATCCTGGTGCAGCCCATTGAGGAAGCGGCCCTACCGCGGTGTGTGTCCGGCAAGCGGGCTTGTCCGCCCGACGATACCGGCGGCGTGGGTGGTTGGGAGTATAGCCGCAAGGTGCTGGCGGATCCCAGCCATCCGGATTACAAGTTGTATAGCCAGATGTTTCATCGTGACTTCGATCCCGAGGCCCTTGATCTCCAGGCGATCAATACAGCGTTGCGCCACTCCTTTGCCCCGAAACCGAAACGCTCCAAGGCCCCCAAAAGAGCCTGAAAGCCGCCTGCCAACCATTGGATCGCTCCTGCCCAGCCAGGCTGCCATGGCCAGCCCCTTCGCCACCAGGTCCATCGCGAGCAGCTGGGGACGTTTTTCATGGGGCGAGCACCCGTCACCCAGGCCCAGTGGCGGGTGGTGGCGGAGTGGTGGAGTGGTGCCAGATGAACATCCGCAGGGTGGAGCGCAGGGCGTAATCCGGCAGGTTGCGCGGATCCAGGGAGACCACCGGGCTGACCTCCGGAGGCTGGAAGGACACCATGGCCTCTGAGCCCACCCGACCGATCAGGGCGAGCATGGTGAGCACCGCCAGGATCACCAGCAGGTCGGGCCAGCGGAAGCGGGCGGGGCGAAGGGCCTCGGGCGGGGGCAGAGGCTTCATCCCCTTGACCGACGGGCGACCTGGGCAAACCTGGTGGACCTTTGCGACGCCCTGCCCGGAGCGGCGGGCTCAGGACTGCTTGGTGCGTTGTTGGCGCCCATCGGCCTTGGCTGCACTGCTTCACCCCACCAGCACCGGCTCCACCCATTCCAATGGTGCAGCGACCGGAGCTGTCAGGGGAGAGAGGGCGCGCCAGTGGCCGCGTTGCCAGCTGCCGTGGGTGGTGCCTGCCTCCCCGGCCGGCTGGCGTTGCAGCTGGTAGTCCTTCCCCAGCCATACCGGGGCCCTCACCGCGTCGGCAGATGGCCCGCCTGACTTGGCGCCCCCGCCGAATCCCTTGGTGGCTGTGGCCGGTGGGACCTCGCCCTCTGTCACCAGGTGCGGGGCGTAGAGCTGCACCAGCAGGGCATGGACGCAGAGCTGCTCCATGCGAGAGGCAGTGCCTTTGACGCCATCGGCATCCCAGTCCCAGAGCGTTGGGCTGAAGTCGGTGTGCTCGGGCTGCTGGGCCCTGGCGGCGGGGTCGAGCAGGTTGCTGGCCAGATAGGTGGAGCCGTCTTCCCCCAGGCCCACGCAGGACAAGCCGCCGCCGGCGGTGCGGAAGTTGTCCGGCAGCCAGCCCTCCAGCGCCCGCACTTCGGCCACCACCACCGAGCGAAGCTCCGGGCCCTCCTCGCTGAGCAAGGTTCCCTTGGGCAGCAGCAGCCGAAAGCAGCTGATGTCGCGGGGCAGATCGAGGGTGAGGGTGGGCTTCTCGGTCTGCAGGAAGGCCTGGGCCAGGGCGGGGGAGAGGAAGCGGGGCTCAGCCCCCGTTTCGCGGGCCCACTGGCACACCTTGGCGCCCCAGATGCCCACGTGATCGTGAATCGCCTCGGAGCGCTCCAGCGCCAGCTCGACGGCCACGGCCTTGGACCAGTGCCCACTCCAGCTGGTGAAGCCCGGCGGGGAGCGGTAGAGCTTCTCGCCCTGTATCAGATCGGGGCGGTGCTGGCGGAGCAGGGCCGGCAGCTGGCGGATCAGCCGTTCATCGCCGGAGGATCCGGGGGAGAAGCGCCGGGACATGGAGGCGGAGGCAGGCAGGTGTCTCCAGATTGGCAACCTGCCCTCAGCGCCGCTGTCGAGGGTCTGGATCGGCGGGTCATGGCCGGGCCCAGTCGCCTGCGGGAGGGGGAACCCGGGCCCATCAGCTGAGACAACCTGGCCATGGTCACCCGGCAGTGGTCAGCACGAAGCGATAGCGGCTGATGCCTGGCGAGGACTCAGGGCTGGGGATCTGGGCGAAGTACGAAGAGGCGGTGCGGTTGCAGGGCTCGTAGGCCAGAACAATGCACAGGCTGCATAGTGTTGGACTTGACAGGCAGACCCTTGAGAAGCCTGGCTGCGCCAGCACTGCCCTGGCGGCAGACTGGGTGCGGCGGCCTACACGACCAGCCGCCCATCCCGAGCCCCAGCCAGATCGGCTGTACCACCCTGCCCATGAGAGTCCTGGCCCGTGCCATCGCTGAGCAGGCTGAACTGGCAGCAAAGAGCTTCTACCGCTTGGTCGTGGTAGCCGGTCCCCCAGGGAGTGGAAAAACCATCGCTTTCAACGAGCTCCAATCAGACAAGGGCTGGAAGCTGCTGAATCTCAGCAAAGCTCTTTCTGAGCGCCTTCTGGATCTTACGAGCAAGCAAAGACGATTGCGAACAGCGGACATCGTCCGAGACTTAATCGAAGAGCGAGGTAATCAAACAATCAGCATGCTGGACCACATTGGCCTGCTCTTTCACCCTGTCCTGCAGCAAGAGCCGATGCTGGCGCTCCAACGAGCGTCTCGGAATCACACCGTCATCGCAGCCTGGCAAGGGGAGGTCGTCGCTGGCAAACTCATCTACGGCTCACCTGACCACCCAGAGTATCGACGCCATGGCAATGCTTCCTGGGCTGCGAGTCGGACAGGGGTGTGATACAGGGGTGTGATGTCGGTGCTGAAACTGGCGTTGCGGATGCGACACGCCGCAGCTAACCGGGCGGCTCGCTCTCAAGCCATCTCAATGGCGTCGCAACCCAAGGCCACCGCTTACAGTGTGGTGAGGTTTAGATTCTTGTTCGTTCTCTGGTCGGAGACAATGTCCCTGTTGTCAGGAAGCCAGCCTAACGCATTACCTCAGAAACTCACTGTATGCAACGTACAAAAGTTGCCAAGGCTTGTCCAGTCGTGCTGGGCCTTGTCCCCTTTGCAGTCATTTTTGGGATTGTCACCAGTGGCACAGCCCAACCAGGAGGGCAGCTAGCAACCACAGCCAGCTATCCCAGCTGCCTGGGCGACACCCGTTCGCTGATCATCGCCAATGGCATGCCCTACACACCGGTGCGCGTGCAGGGCCGTACCGGCTTTTTTGTTGTGGATCTTGGTTCAGATGGCAGCAACATCACACCCGCTCACTTTCTTGGTGGCGTTGGATCGACGCCTTTGGCGACTCTGATCCAGGGGTCGCGTGTCGCAGTTGCCGGCGTCGACTTCTTCGGCCCATGGCAGTCAGTACTCTTCCATGTGCAGGATTCTCCCTTCAAAGAGCCGCTACGCCAGGCCGGCCTGATTGGCACTGATCTGCTTCATGCCCATGTGATCACCCTCGACTATGGCGGCGGCCTGCTTCACCGCGCGGTGCCCGCAGCCTTCTGTCGCGACGAGGTGCTCCGCCGCGCCGGTTTTCGGCCCATCTCAAGCCGCGATTACTACGGCCTCAATCCGGCCGAGCTGCGCTGCCCAGACGCGCCCCGCCGGCCCTGTCCCAACATCCCCACGATTCCAGTGCGCGTTGGCACCGCCAGCGCCGTCGCTCAGGTTGACACCGGCTACGACGACAGCCGGCGACCCGGCGTGAACATCAACCGCGCCTGGCTTAACCAGTTGCAGGCTGCGGGGGTGCCGCTGCGCCGCGATCCCCCAGGCGACATCTCCCTCAGCACCTGCACCGGCGTGAGCGAACCGGTGCGCGCATACCGCCTGGGCGCAGGCACCGCCCTCGAACTGATGGGGGAGGACGATCGGCCGGTGCGCCGCCTTCAGGAAATCACCCTGTTCCTCAATGACACCCCCGCTGCCGCCCGCCCCTGTGGCGGCATCGGCACCTGGGATCGACCGGCGGCTCAGCTCGGCGCCAGCAGCGTCAACGACGGCACTCTGGTGGTGGATCCAGTGGGGCAGCGCCTGTGGTTCCGGCCCGGCCCGGTCGCCCGCTAACTCATTCCAATGACGGGTTTGCCGCCTGTTGACTGCGGCGAACCTGGCGCAGCACGACGCACACGACGCAGCACGATGCGCCCGGCTGTCACAAAGCGCCCGCCAGTCACAGAGCGGGTCTGCCCTGAAAGCACCACCTCGACAAACCACTCCTGATCAGCGGCGGCCATGGCTGCTGCCTTCAGGAGTAGTCAGCCAGCAGGCCAGCGCGGCGAGCCATCCGGCATGCCCGGGCCGCCTCCAGGGCCTGCCCACCGATCTGGCCCCCATCCGACGGCCTGATCACCACCGTCCTGTTCCCCGAGGATGACTGAGCCTCTGTGCTCTGACTCCAGCAGCAGGAGTCACGGTTGCCACGCCACTCCTGATGCTGGTTCCACCGCGGAGGCTTGGCGGCCCTCAATGAACGTCCGTTGGAAAGAGTGACCCCCTGTTTGGGCATGCTGGTCACCAAAGGTAGGAGGTGGGTCAACCGGCATGACACCCGGCCAACATCAGCGCTGCAGCAGCCAGCGCACCAGCGAGAGACCGATGATCAGCCCGATGCCGGCGTTCCAGAGCCAGGAGGGGCGTTCGGCCAACCGCTGCAACCAGGTCGGCAGCCGATCGCCCCATTGCTCCAGCGCCAGCACCGCCAGGAGTAGCGCCAGCAGGGGGATGCCGATGGCCAGAACGAGTTCGCGGAGCATCAGCACTTCACATCGGGTCCTACCGTATCTAGGAGCAAGGCATTCAGTGCTTTTGTTCTTACCGTTGACCCATGGCCTTCCGCCGCATCAGCCATGATCTCGCCGTGATGGGCGGCAAGCCCTGCAGCCGGGGAAAAGCCCGTTGCTGCTAAAATGCTGTAGCAACGAAACAGATCTCATAATTCCCAATGGTAATTCCGCACACAATTAAGCTGTTATCCACCATCAAGCCAGGTACGCATCTTCCCGATGACATCCCGTGTTTTGACAAGGCAGAGATTGAGGAGCTAGCAACCATTTTGGGATCACTGGTCTATGCTCCGTCGAGTCTACGCAAGCTTCTTCAGGAGAAAGGTATTACCATAACACCATCAGACTTCTATTCAGAAGTTCCGACTGTTGCGGAGATTGAGTCGAGTTTTGCAAAGAGTTCAAAGCTAAAACTCGACAGGATATTCCATGATCACCTCTTCTTGCTGGAGTCTCTCCACAAGCTTGATTACTATGCAGACGAGTTCAAGGCTCCCTTGGCCTCACAAGACCCTACGCGCTATGCATGGGAAGGCTGCGCATTCAGCTACAGTGACGCCATGGCATACTACTGTATGATTCGACTTAAACAGCCGAAGAAAATAATTGAAATTGGCAGCGGAGCCTCAACTCTCGTTGCAAGACAAGCCCTAGAGAAGAATGGGTTCGGTACGATTGTTGCCGTCGAGCCTTTTCCCCTCAGCTGTCTAAACGCGATCGCTGATGTCGAACTCATCACGGAACGCGCCCAGGACCTGGACAGCTCCTTCTTTAATGATCACCTTTCAGATGGTGATATCTTATTCATCGACTCGACCCACACTGTGAAGCACGATTCAGATGTGCTTCATATCTATCTGCGAGTATTGCCTGAGCTGAATCGGAGCATTACGATCCATGCTCACGATATCTATTTACCTGAGTCTTTACCGCTGAACCTGCTCCGCGATCATCAGATCTACTGGACTGAACAATATCTGCTGTACGCCTATATGCTAAACAATCCTCGTGTTAGAACTCTCTTCGGTAGTCGTTACCATATGCTCAACCACCATGCTGAACTAACAAGATTCATGCGTAACCAATACCAACCGGGTGGTGCAAGCTTATGGTTTGAACAGACCAAGTTGATCGCAGTAGAGACTCCTGATTAAGCGAACCGTTAACAGGTTTCAATGGCAGATATCGAGGTGGTTGTAAGCAGCTCGCTAACACCGCAATTCAGCGATCCGTGATTCTTTCGAAAAGGTGGCTCAGCCCGAACCCCAGTCCTATGCCCGCAGGGATGTCAAGGTGGCGACAAGTTCGGCGAATCGGGGCCGGCTCTCCGCCTCTGGTGCCATGCAACGAAGTTGCAGCGCTTTCAACAGCGGAAGGCGCTCGTCCGCTTCAGGTTCTCTGCGCTCCAGCAATTCGCCAAGCAAACAGCCAAAGGCGCGCACCTCTAGCACCTCGAACGGATGAGCGCCTCCACTCGCCAGGGGCGTGTAAAAGGAGGCGGCCCCGAAGCCTCCCAAATAGCAGCCGCCTTCGGGGCGATACAGCACATTGTGCGCATAAAAATCACCGTGCAAAATTCCCCGAGCGTGCAGATGTGCGCCAACAGCGGCCAAGCCCTCTGCTAGATCTAGCACCATCGGCAGGGAGAAACGTTGGCGGTCTCCATAAAGATCCCTCGTGCACGTCACCAGATCGGGCGGGCCGGCCAAATTGCGAAACCCTGGGTCGACCCACGCCATCACCAAGCCGCTGGTGCCGGCTGGGTGCCCCGTGAGGGCACCAATGACCCCGATCAAGTGAGCATGATCCCCCGCAGCCAGACAGGCCGCCATTTCTTCGGCAGGAAACCCGTCACTGGTGACGGAACCCTTGAAGAGTTTCACCGCCACGGTCTGCGCGGCTGCCTGCGACGCTGGCTTCCAGTGAGCCTTGTGGATCACTCCCGAGGCACCTTCGCCTAGCTTTTCTGCCAACACGAGATCAGCCCACTGAATGCGGGGCACTTCAAGGCTGGGGACAGCCGACGTGGCTGAAACTGGATTTCCGCCAAACGCCAGCCAGGTCAACTTGGGTAATCGCAACAGCCACTGCGGCAACAATTCGAACCGGTTGGCCGAAATGCGCAACAGCTCGAGCCCGACGCAGCCGCGCATCGCCTCCGGCAAATCGGTGAGTTGATTGCCGGCCAACATCAATTTCTGCAGACGCGCACAGTTACCAATGGAGTCGGGAAGCGCAGCAATCTGATTATCCGTAAGAATCAACCAGCGCAAGTTAGGAGAAATTGCAGCCGCTGTCAGTTCACGGATGCGGTTCGACCTGAATCCAACCATCTCAAGTTGAACGCACGTGGACAGCACCTCAGGAAGCTGATCAAAGCGATTTTCTGAGCAGAACAACACTCGTAACTTGCTCAACCGCGACATGTCATCAGGGAGCTCAGATAACGAGTTACCCGAAAGATCCAGAACCTCGAGTGAGTCAGCTAACGCGAAAATCTCCCGCGGGAATTCCTGCAGGTCACCGCGAAGATCCAGCCGCTTGATCCCCCGGAGCTTGCCGGAGCGCAAG
>JBJTWP010000060.1:0-3043 GCA_046081805.1 Cyanobacteriota bacterium | reverse complement strand
GATCAAGACCCACCTGGCCGCCCTCGATGAGGAGGCGGTGCGCAGCGCCATCCGCCAGGAGCTCGACCGGGGCGGCCAGGTGTTCTACGTGGTGCCCCGGGTGGAGGGCATCGAGGAGGTGGCCAGCCAGCTGCGGGGGATGATCCCGGGTCTGCGGCTGCTGGTGGCCCACGGCCAGATTCCGGAGGGGGAGCTGGAGAGCGCGATGGTGGCCTTCAACGCCGGCGAGGCCGACGTGATGCTCTGCACCACGATCGTGGAGAGCGGTCTGGATATCCCCCGCGTCAACGCGATCCTGATCGAGGACGCCCACAAGTTCGGCCTGGCCCAGCTGTATCAGCTGCGGGGCCGGGTGGGCCGCAGCGGCATCCAGGCCCACGCCTGGCTGTTCTATCCGGGCCCGGCCTCCCTGAGCGAGGCGGCGCGGCAGCGGCTGCGGGCGATCCAGGAGTTCGCCCAGCTGGGCAGCGGCTACCAGCTGGCCATGCGCGACATGGAGATCCGCGGCGTGGGCAACCTGCTGGGGGTGGAGCAGAGCGGCCAGATGGAGGCCATCGGCTTCGACCTCTACATGGAGATGCTGCAGGAGTGCCTGGCGGAGATCCAGGGCCAGGACATCCCGGCGGTGGATGACACCCAGATCGACCTGTCGATCACCGCCTTCATCCCGGGCGACTGGATCACCGACAACGACGAGAAGATGGCCGCCTACCGCGCCGCGGCCGACTGCACCAGCAAGGACGCCCTGCTGGAGCTGGCCGCCGCCCTGGTGGATCGCTATGGCGCCCTGCCGCCGCCGGTGATCTCACTGCTGCAGCTGATGGAGCTGAAGCTGGTGGCCCGGCGCTGCGGGTTTTCGCGGATCAGGCCGGAGAAGCCCAACATCGCCCTGGAGACGCCGATGGAGGAGCCGGCCTTCCGGCTGCTGCGCCAGGGCCTGCCCCAGCATCTGCACGGCCGCTTCGTGTATCAGGCCGGGGGCGGCAGCACCGCCAAGGTTCTGGCCCGGGGCCTGGGGGTGCTACCGGCCGAGAAGCAGCTCGAAGAGCTGATGGCCTGGCTCAACCAGATGGCCGAGCAGATCCCCGGCGCCGATGGCCTCACCGAGGCCCAGCGGAGCGAGCGGCAGGCGGCCCAGAACGAGGCGGTGCTGGCGGTGTGAACCGCAGCCGCGAAAACAGGCGGCCCGCCTCGATGGCTCGCCGCTCAATGGCCCCCGCTGATTCCAGACAGCCCTGGGGGAGGGGGCAGTCGGCCCGAAGCCATCGGGTCGAGCACCGCCATCGATGGGACGGACGGTGGGGCCACCGATCGCCACAGCCCTCAAACTTCCGTTACAGTAATGAGAACTTCTGTAACGGGCCCCATGGGTGAGGTGATCGATCTGGGTTCGGGGTTCTCCGGCGGTTTCAGCCTGGTCTCCGGACTCGTCAGCCTGGTGGCTCTCGGCATCTACGCCCTCACCCAGGGCAGCCAGGAAAACAACGACGACGACGACTCCAACCCCGGCGGCGGCCTGATGCAGCCTGTTGCCTGATCGGACAGCAGGGCTGCGCGGCGAGCTGAGAGTTCTTCAGCCGTCCAGTTCACCGCGCTGGTAGGCCGCCGGCACCAGCACCAGAAACAGCCACCACCACACCAGCACCACGGCGGCGACAGCTGAACTGATCCACCAGCGATGCAGGATCAGCCAGCTTCCCGCCACCACCGCAACGCCGGTGAGCACGATGCTCCAGGGCTGGCACCACCAGGGTTTGTGCTGCCAGATCGCGTTCTCCTCTGCCACACCCAACCCGTGATGTCCGAGCCATTCTCCCGGCGCGACACCCTGCTGCGCCACAACGCCAGCACCTGGCAGGGGAGCTTCATCCGCCTCGATGCCACAGGCCAGGAATGCGAGCGGTTTCCCAGCTCCCTGCTGGTGGAGGAGCGCGGTCGTCTGATCGTGGCAAGTCTCACCAACGGCAGCACGGGCACCGTGCGCACGATGGAGTTCGAGCAGCCGCCGGCTGAGATGCAGGTCGATCCGGCTGGCCACTGGAGCCTAGGCCCGGAGCGCATCGGCCCCTGGCCGTGGGTGAGCGAGCTCTGCCTGGTGCATGGCGATCGCCGTCGCCGGATGGTGGTGCGCCATGGCAGTGACACGATCGAATCGGTGGTGCTGGTGAGCGAGGGCCGCCCCGGCTGCGCCGATGCTCCGCCCACCTACCCCCATCGCAGCACAGCCGTTCAGACCGCCGGGGGCGATGGGGATCAGGCTGTGTGGCTGCTGGAGCACACCGCTACGAACCGGGTGGAACTGCAGTTGATGGCCCGTCGCCGCTTCGGGATGGCGCAGCAGGTGACCCTGCGCTGGCAACCTGCCGGCTCAGACTGGCTGGAGATCCGCCGCAGCCATGCCGCCAGCGGCATGCTGGAACCCCTCAGCCCGGTGCAGCCGACCTAGGGCTTGCCGCTGCTGGAGCCCGATTCCGTCGCCGCCGGCAGGTTGGCGCTGGTGGGGCTGTAGGCCTTCTCCACGCTGTTAGCGCTGCGCAGCTTCTTCACCAGGGTGGTTTCCGCCGCCCTGTACTGGCTGTCCTTGCGGGTGCCGATGTCCTCGAGCTTGAGGCGCTGGGCCTCCTGCTCGCCCATCTTCACAGGCACATCCGGATCGATGCCGTGCTTGTGGATGTCGCGGCCGCTGGGGGTGAGGTATTTGGCGATGGTCACGGTCATGCCGGAGCCATCGTATAGGCCTCGCACCGACTGCACCAACCCCTTGCCGAAGGTCTTCTGACCCACCAGCACAGCCCGGTTGTTGTCCTGGAGGGCGCCGGAGAGGATCTCACTGGCGCTGGCCGAACCCTCGTTCACCAGCACCACCAGCGGCTTGTCGGTGATGGCACGGCCCGTGGCACGCTTGATGTCCTGGATGCCATCACGGGTTTTGGTGGACACTATGGTGCCCTCATTGAGCCACTCGCGGGCAATCTCCACGCTGGCCGCAAGCAGGCCACCAGGGTTGCTGCGCAGGTCGAGCACGTAGCCCTGGGCCCCCTTG
>JBJTWP010000059.1:0-3235 GCA_046081805.1 Cyanobacteriota bacterium | reverse complement strand
GTTTCTTCGATCCCAAGCGCTACGACTTGGGCCGGGTCGGCCGCTACAAGATCAACAAGAAGTTGCGTCTGACCATCCCCGACGCCGCCCACATCGAGCTCGAGGTTGATCAAGTAATCGATCGTGCTCAGCACGTCCTCGGGGGTGAGGGTGCGGGTGGCATCCGGGATCGTGAGGCGCAGTTTCTTGTTGATCTTGTAGCGGCCCACCCGACCGAGGTCGTAGCGCTTGGGATCGAAGAAGCGGCTATGCAGCAGACCCTGGCCGCCGCTCACCGAGGGGGGCTCACCGGGGCGCAGTTTCTTATAGAGCTCCAGCAGGGCCTGATCCTCCGAGGCAATGCCCTCGTCGTTGGCGGCCTCGATCGACTTCTGGTAGTACTCCGGATGGCGGAGTTTATCGAGCACGTCGTTATCCGACAGGCCGATGGCCCGCATCAGCACGTGGGCATTGATCTTGCGGGTTTTGTCGACCCGCACGTGCAGCAGGTCGTTCTTGTCGGTTTCGAACTTGAGCCAGGCGCCGCGGTTGGGAATCAGGCTGGCATTGAAGGTCTTGCGGCCGTTCTTGTCCTGCTCGTCCTTGAAATAGACGCCGGGCGAGCGCACGATCTGGTTCACGATCACGCGCTCAGCCCCGTTGATGATGAACGTGCCGCGCTCGGTCATCAGCGGCAGCTCCCCGATGAACACCTCCTGCTCCTTGATCTCGCCGGTCTCCTTGTTGACGAGGCGACAGGTGACATACATCTGCGAAGCGAAGGTCGCATCGCGACGCTTCGCCTCTTCCACATCGTGGCGGGGACGCTTCAGCCGATACTCGCTGCCAACGAAGTGCAGTTCGAGCTTGCCGGTGTAGTCGGTGATCGGCGAGAAGCTCTCCAGTTCCTCGATCAGGCCCTTTTCCAGGAACCACTTGAAGCTCGCCCGCTGCACCTCCACCAGATCGGGCAGGTAGGTGGCGGTTTTGGCGACCTGAATCGCGCTGCTCATGCGGTGAACCTGCAGGAACTGGTTTGGAGGGTGGCCGGCCGATCCGGAAGCCCGGCTCGCTGATGGACGCCGCCGACGCGAACAGCCGTCCCCCGCGAAGGGAACGGCTGCCCAGGCACGGCGCGCTTCAACGGACTCGCTTCAAGACTTCAGGCGTCGACAACAAGGGAGCGGGGGGCGCTTCCAGGCCAATGGGACATCATACAGCGTGAGGCGCCAACCCGAACAGGGTCATGGCATTGGCGCTGCTGGTGTGGGCCACCTGTGCCAGTGTCTCACCACGAAGCTCGGCCAGCTTGGCCGCCACCGCCGCCACGTAGGCGGGCTCATTGCGCTTGCCCCGCCGGGGCACCGGTGCCAGGAACGGGCAGTCGGTTTCCACCAGATAGCGATCGCCAGGCACCTGGCGGGCACAGGCGTGGGTGGCCTCGGCCTTGGGGAAGGTGACAACTCCGCTGAAGCTGATGTAGAGGCCGAGCTCCAGGAATCCCGCCATCTCCTCGGGGGTGCCGCCCCAGCAATGCATCACGCCGCGGGGACAGCGGCCGGCCTCAGCCCGGCGACGCAGCTCCACCAGCATCGGCTCGGCCGCATCGCGGCAGTGGATGATCACCGGCAGATCAAGCTCCATCGCCAGATCAAGCTGGGGTCCCAGCACGGCGAGTTGCTCGTCGAGGTTCCTGTCGCGGAACAGATCGAGGCCCAGCTCTCCGATGGCCACCACCCGCCCATCGGCTTGGGCGGCCTCCCGCAGCACCTGCTGGGTCTCTGGCCGCCAATGCTTCGTGTCGAGCGGATGCACCCCCACCGAATAGCGCAGTTCCGGGAAGCGATCGGCCAGGGCCCGGATGGCCGGGATCTCGGAGGGCTCGACGCAGGCGTGAACCAACGCCTTCACACCGGCCTGGCGCCAGCGCTGAGCCACGGCGTCCAGATCGTCGTCGAAGTTGCGGAAGACGATGTGGCAATGGCTGTCGACCAGCGGAGCGCTGGAATGGGGCAGAAGGGCCCGATCTGGGCTGTCAGCCATGGCGGGCTCCGATGCGCTGAATGCCGCCATGGTGACGAAAGGCCTCAGTCCGTGGCGGCTGCGTTCAGGCCACGGCGGCAGGGGCGGGCTCGATCGCCTTCGTCACCGCCACGCTCAGGCGGGCCTTCTGGTTGGCCCCGGTGTTGCGGTGCAACACCCCCACCTTCACGGCCTTGTCAATTCTGCTGAAGGCGGCGCTCATGGTCTGCTGCACGGCCTCCTTGGCGGCGTCCCCTGGCTCCTGGGCGTAGGCCGTGCAGGCCGTGAAGCAGCGCTTCATCAGGGTGCGCACCGCCGACTTGTAGGAGCGATTGCGCAGGCGATTGCGCTCGGCGATCTCGATCCGCTTCTTCGACGACTTGTTATTGGCCACAGGCGTTCGGGCGCTGGTTCGGCAAACGACGATCCTACCTGCATGGGCTCCTGAGGTTCAAGCCGCCCACCAGCTTGAATTGGCAACACGTCATCTTCCGGACCGTGGCTGTTTCCGATGCAGCAGCGGCCAGCGCCGCCCCCCTGGCGATCACCTGTCTGCGGCATGGCCCTGCCGCAGCCGACCGGCTGGAGGCGATCGCAGGCCGCACCGGCGGGGGCCGCCTGGCCGAAGAGGCCGCCCGGGTGGACGCGATCCTCGAGCAGGTGCAGCGCCACGGCGATGCGGCCCTGCTGGAGCTCACCGAACGGTTCGACGGGGTGCGGCCCGACCCGCTGCGCATCCCCGAGGAACGGCTGCAGCAGGCCTGGGAGCAGTGCGCGCCCGACCTGCGCCAGGCCCTGGAACTGGCCCATGCCCGGATTCTGGCCTTCCACGGTCGCCAGCGCCCCACCGACCTGGCCGTGACCGGCCCCCACGGCGAACAGCTGGGGCGCCGCTGGCGACCGGTGCAGCGGGCTGGTCTGTACGTGCCTGGCGGCCGGGCCGCCTACCCCAGCACCGTGCTGATGAATGCGGTACCAGCCCAGGTGGCCGGGGTGGAGCGGCTGGTGATGGTCACCCCACCGGGGCCCCAGGGCGCGCCCAACCCCACCGTGCTGGCCGCCGCCTACCTCGCCGGGGTGGACGAGATCTATCGGGTCGGGGGCGCCCAGGCGGTGGCGGCCCGGGCCTATGGGACCGAGAGCATCCCCCGGGTGGATGTGATCAGCGGGCCTGGCAACCTCTACGTGACCCTGGCCAAGAAGGCGGTCTACGGCCGGGTAGGAATCGACTCCC
>JBJTWP010000058.1:0-5740 GCA_046081805.1 Cyanobacteriota bacterium | reverse complement strand
CAGCCCCACCCCGGCCGCGATCCCCAGCGCCAGCAGGGGCCGCTCCCGCACCGGCTTCTCGATCCGGGGCCGCAGCGTGGCATCGAGCTCATCCAGCAGCCGCTCCAGCTGACCTTCCAGCGGCTCGAGCTCATGGGCCAGACGCTGGGTCTGGGCCTCCGCCACCTGCAGCAGTTCCAACAGCTGGCCCTGCACCACCGCAACCGTTCGGCCGGTTTGCGAGGCGATCACCGAAGCCACCTCATCGAGGCTGCCGCGGGTGGCCTCCAGGGTGTGGCGCGCCACCTGCGGCCATTCGCGCTGGATCGTGGGGATGAGTGCTTCGAAGCGCTCCCGGAAGGCCTCGTAGCCGCCCTGGGGCGGGCGTGAACCGTTGGGCTGCCCCCCGTTCGGCTGGCCATCCTTGGGCTGGCCATCCTTGGGCTGCCCCTCCATGGGCCGCTGCCCCTCCATGGGCTGCCCCTCCATGGGCTGGGGGGTCTCCCGCTCACTCTGCGGATCCATCGGGGCCGGAAGGGCTGACACCCCACAACCTAAGGAGGCCCTGGAGCCTTCGTCAGCCTCCGCTACATTTCGGTGGCTCGACGCCTCGGGCCTGTTGGTTCACATCAATCAGGTCGAGCTCACCCACTTCAAATCGTTCGGGGGATCGATGGCGATCCCGCTCGATCCGGGCTTCACGGTGGTGACCGGTCCCAACGGCTCCGGCAAGAGCAACATTCTCGATGCGGTGCTCTTCTGCCTGGGCCTGGCCAGCAGCCGGGGCATGCGGGCCGAACGGCTGCCGGATCTGATCAACAGCGCCATGCTGCGCGCCGGCAAGGCTGCCGAAACGGTGGTGAGCGTGCGCTTCGACCTGGGCGACTGGCGGCCCGACACTGCGGAAGCCGGCCTGGATGCCCCGGAAGAGGGGCCCTGGATCCAGCCAGGGCAAACCAGCTGGACCGTGAGCCGCCGCCTGCGGGTGGCCCCCGGCGGCACCTATGCCAGCAGCTTCAGCGCCGACGGGGTGCCCTGCAACCTGCAGCAGCTGCAGACCCAGCTGCGCCGCCTGCGGGTGGATCCGGAGGGCAGCAACGTGGTGATGCAGGGCGACGTGACCCGCATCGTGTCGATGGGCGCCCGCGACCGCCGCGGCATCATCGACGAGCTGGCCGGTGTCGCCCTGTTCGACAGCCGCATCGAGCAGACCCGCGGCAAGCTCGAGGAGGTGCAGGAGCGCCAGGAGCGCTGCTCGATCGTGCAGCAAGAGCTGCTGGTGAACCGCCAGAAGCTCGAGCGCGACTGCGCCAAGGCGCGCACCTATCAGGATCTG
Source organism: Cyanobacteriota bacterium (assembly GCA_046081805.1). GTDB lineage: Bacteria > Cyanobacteriota > Cyanobacteriia > PCC-6307 > Cyanobiaceae > UBA5018. The sequence goes on along the minus strand of JBJTWP010000058.1, from coordinate 4,425 downwards.
CGCCAGCGCCACCACAACGGGAGGCTGCAGGAGCAGGTGCTGGCCTTCGAGGCCGCCGAGGGCGCCCTGCTGGAGCTGGAGCGCCGCCAGGGCTCACTCACCAAGCAACAACAGGAGCAGCGCCTGGCGATCGCCGCCGAGCAGGAGCAGCTCACGGCGGCGGCCAGGGAGCTCGAAGCACTCCAGGCCGAGGTGAAGGCCCTCGGCGAAGACCAGCTGCTGGCAGTGCAGGCGGAACTGGCCGGTCTGGAGGCCAGCGGCCGGGAACTGACCCGCCAGGCCGAGAAGCACCAGAACGAAGCCGAGGGCCTGCAGCGTCAGCGCCAGGAGCTGGCGGCCCAGCAGAGCGAGCTGCGCCGTCAGCAGCAGGAGCTCAACGCCAGCGGCGACGACGCCCCCCTGGAGCGGGCCGAGGCGGCCTGCCGCGAGGCCGAAGCGGCGGTGGAGCTCTCCCGCCGGCGGCTGGGGGATGTGGCGGGCCGCAGCGGCAGCTGGCTGGAGGAACAGCGCCAGCGCAGCCAGCGGCGCCAGCAGCTCGGTGAGGCCCTCTCACCCCTGCAGGCCGAGCTGCAGCAGCTGGGCGAGCGGCTGCGCCAGACCATCGAGCGCCAGGCCGAACTCAGCGCCGAGCGGGAGGGCGAAGCCCGGGCCGGGGAGAGCACCAGCCAGCAGCTGGAGGGGGCCGAGCGGGAGTGGCAGCTGCTGCTTCAGGTGCTGCAGCACAACCAGCGCCAGCTGCAGGAGCTGGCCGAGGCCCTGGGACTGCAGCAGCGCACCCGCAGCCGCCTGGAGCAGGAGCAAACCCAGCTGGAGCGGGAGATCGCCCGGCTCGACAGCCGCCGCGAAACGCTGCAGGAAAGCCGCGGCACCGGCGCCCTGCGGGTGCTGCTGGAGGCGGGCCTTGAGGGGATCCATGGCCCGGTGGCCCAGCTGGGCGAGGTGGAGGAGCGCGTCCGGACGGCCCTGGAGGTGGCCGCTGGCGGCCGCCTCGGCCAAGTGGTGGTCGACGACGACCGCATCGCCGCCAGGGTGATCGAACTGCTCAAGCAGCGTCGCGCCGGCCGCCTCACCTTCCTGCCGCTGAACAAGATCCGCGGCGGCGGCAGCCCCAGCGGCGCTGCGGCCCTGCAGCGGGGCGGCGTCCCCGGCGGGTCCGGCGCGGCCGGGCTGGTGGGCAGGGCCGTGGATCTGGTGCGCCACGAGCCGGTGTACGCGGAGGTGTTCCGCTACGTGTTCGGCGACACCCTGGTGTTCAGCGATCTGGCCAGCGCCCGCCGCGAGCTGGGCCGCTGCCGTGCCGTGACCCTGGAGGGTGAACTGCTGGAGAAGAGCGGCGCCATGACCGGCGGCAGCCTGCAGCAGCGGGGCAGCCAGCTGAGCTTCGGCAGCAGCCAGGACGGCGACGAGGCCGAGCCGCTGCGCCGCCGGCTGCTGGAGCTGGGCGAAAGCCTGGTGGCCAGCCGGCGCCGGGAATCCGAACTGGGCCAGCAGCTGGAGGCCCTGCGGCCCGACCTGCAGCGCCAGCAGCAGCGCCAGGCCGCCCTGGAGGCCGAGCGCAGCGCCGCCCAGCGGGCCCTGGCCCCCCGGCAGCAACGCCAGCAGCTCCTCAGCGAGCGCCAGGCCCAGCTCACCCGGGCGATCGACACCGACCGCAGCCGTCAGGCCGAACTGGAGCTGCGGATCGCGCCGCTGCAGCAGCAGCTCAGCGCGCTGGAGCAGGCCGAAGCCAACGCCGAAGTCTCGGGTGATGCGGCCCGCTGGCAGGGCCTGCAGCAGGAGCTGGAGGCCGCCGATGCCGCCCTGGCGGCCGCCCGCCAGCAGCGCGACCAGCTCCTGGCCGCCCGGCGCGAACGGGCCCTGGCGGCCGAGCGCCTCACCAGCCAGCTCGAGGGCCTCAGCGGCCAGGAGCAGCGGCTGGTGCAGGCCGTGCAGGCCCTGGTGGCCGATCGGGCCCAGTGGAAGGAGCGCCAGCAGGCCGATCAGCAGAAGCGCCAGGAGCTCGAGGCGCGCCAGACCCAGCTGCAGACCCGCTTTGGGGAGCGCCGTCGCGCCCGCGATGCGGTGGAGGCCCAGCTGGCCGGCCGGCGCCAGGCCCTGCAGCAGCGCCAGTGGGAATTGCAGCGCCTCGCGGAGGAGCTGCAGGCCCTGGCCGAAGAGCAGCGCAGCGGGCGGCTGCGGCTGGAGCAGATGCAGCGGGAGCTGCCCGAGCCACTGCCCGCCATCCCCGAGGCGGTGCGCGAGGCCGGGCTGGAGGCCCTGCAGGCCGAGCTGCGCAGCCTGCAGCGGCGCATGGAGGCACTGGAGCCGGTGAACATGCTGACCCTCGAGGAGCTGGAGCAGCTGGAGCAACGGCTGGCCGACCTGGAGGAGCGCCTTGAGGTGCTGAGCAAGGAGCGCGAAGAGCTGCTGCTGCGCATCGAAACGGTGGCCACCCTGCGCCAGGAGGCGTTCATGGAGGCGTTCACCGCCGTGGACGGCCACTTCCGCGGGATCTTTGCCGGGCTGTCCGAGGGGGAAGGCCATCTGCAGCTGGAAAACCCGGAGGCGCCCCTGGATGGCGGCCTCACCCTGGTGGCCCATCCCAAGGGCAAGGCGGTGCGGCGGCTGGCGGCCATGAGCGGCGGCGAGAAATCGCTCACCGCCCTGAGCTTTCTGTTCGCCCTGCAGCGCTTTCGTCCCTCGCCTTTCTATGCCCTGGATGAGGTGGATTCCTTCCTCGACGGCGTGAACGTGGAGCGGCTGGCCGCCCTGATCGCCAGCCAGGCCGATGACGCCCAGTTCCTGGTGGTGAGCCATCGCCGCCCGATGATCGCGGCCGCCACCCGCACCATTGGGGTCACCCAGGCGCGGGGTGCCCACACCCAGGTGGTGGGGCTTCCCCCAGCGGCCTGAGCCGGCGGGCTGCGTCACAATGGTTCGACTGGGGCCCCCGGCCGACTTGACCTCCTCCCTCCCTCCCTCCGCCGATCCCGGGGCCGCAGCGCCCAGCGACCGCCTCTGGCTGCGCTCGGAGCTGATGGGCACCCAGGTGATCACCCGCGACACGGGGCGCCGCCTAGGCGTGGTGGGCGAGGTGGTGGTGGACATCGACCGCCGCGAGGTGGTGGCCCTGGGTCTGCGCGACAACCCGCTTACCCGCTTCCTGCCGGGCCTGCCGCGCTGGATGCCGCTGGATCGCATCCGTCAGGTGGGCGACGTGATCCTGGTGGACTCGGCCGACTCCCTGGCGGAGAGTTTCAATCCGGATCGCTACAGCAAGGTGATCAACTGCCAGGTGATCACCGAGGCGGGCCAGCAGCTGGGCCGCGTGCTGGGCTTCAGCTTTGACATCGAAACCGGCGAACTCACCACCCTGGTGATCGGCGCCCTGGGGGTTCCCCTGCTGGGCGAGGGCGTGCTGAGCACCTGGGAGCTGGCGGTGCAGGAGATCGTGAGCTCCGGTTCCGACCGGATCATTGTGTATGAGGGTGCTGACGAAAAGCTCAAGCAGCTCGGCACCGGCCTGCTGGAGAAGCTGGGCATCGGCGGCTCCAGCTGGGAGCAGGAGGAGCGCGAGCGCTACCGAGGCACGATGGTGCCCGTGGAGAACCAGTTGGCCGCCGGCCAGGCCGTGGCCAGCGAGCAGCGCCGCATCCAGCCCGCCACCAACCGTGCCTTCGAAGCGGAGGACCAGCTCGAATACGTGGAGCTGGAGGAGCGCCGCGAGCGCGAACCCCTGCGCCAGCGCCGCTACTTCGATGAGGACGAAGCCGCTGACGAGCGGGACGCCAACCGCTATGACCGCAACCTCAGTGGCTACGAGCGCCAGCGCTATCCCGAACCCGATGCCCGCGATCCGGGCAACCGTGATCCGAGCGACCGGGATCTGGCCTACCCAGAGCTGGACCGCCGGGATCGGGCCGACCCTGAACCCGACGACGAAGGGCGTTCCAGCCGCCGTGGGGGTCTGGAGGCACGCCCCGCCCCCCGCCGTGGCGTCCCCCGACCGGAGACGGGCCCAAGCCCCTACGACGATCCCTGGTGAGCGGACCCCTGGTGAGCGGATCCCAGGCGAGCTCTGATCAGCGCTCCTCGAACCGCAGTGAGGCCGAGTTCACGCAGTAGCGCAGGCCCGTGGGGGCCGGCCCATCGCGGAACACATGGCCCAGGTGGGCATCGCAGCTGGCGCACTTGATCTCCGTGCGCACCATGCCGTGGCTGCGGTCTTCGTGCACCGAGATCGCCCCGGGCCTGGCGCCGTCCCAGAAGCTGGGCCAGCCGGTGCCGGAGTCGAACTTGGTGTCGGAGCTGAACAGCTCGCTGCCGCAGCACACGCAGCGGTACAGGCCCTTGGCCTTGTTGTCCCAGTAGATGCCGGTGAAGGCGCGCTCGGTGCCGCCCTGGCGGGCCACGGCGAACTGCTCCGGGGTGAGCCGGGCCCGCCAG
>JBJTWP010000057.1:0-7166 GCA_046081805.1 Cyanobacteriota bacterium | reverse complement strand
ACGTGCATCGCGGCAACGGCCGCTGGGGCTGCCGCCCGCAGCCAGCCTGCTCGCCGCCTCCGAGCCGTTGCTGCTCACGGCGGCGGCACGCTGGTGACGATGACCGTCGGCCCGCTGAGGCGCCTCTGGCCGGCGTTGGAGGCGCAACGCCGACGACAGCTGCTGATGGCCGCAGGTCTGCTGGTGCTGAGTGGCGCCCTGGAGATGCTGTCCCTGGGCCTGGTGCTGCCGCTGCTGTTCCACTGGATGCGCTGGCGCCATGGAGGGCCTTGGAACGTCGGCGTTGTGGCGCTGTTCTGTGCGGCGGTGCTGGCTGCGGCGCTCGTGCGGCTGCTCTCGCTCTGGCTGAACAGCCGGCTGGCGGGAGCCGTGGGCTCGGACATCGCCGAGCGGGCCTGGCGCGAAATCCTGCTGATGTCCTACCCGCAGCTGATGGAACTCGACCACAGTCAGGTGGTGGCAATGCTGGCGCCACAGCTGCGGCAGCTGATCCAGCTGGTGCTGCAGCAGGCCCTCCATGCCATCAGCGCCGCAGCGCTGATCATCGGCCTGGGCGCCCTGCTGCTGGCGTTGGCCTAGCAGGCCGCCCTGCCGGCGCTGGTGGTCACCTGCTGCAGCTATGCAGGGATGTCGTGGCTCAGCCGCGCTGTGCTGCTCCGCAATGGCCGGCGGGCCGCCGCTGAGCAACGTCTCCTGATCCGTGAGCTGGGGGAGGCCTTGGCCGCCAGCCGCGAGCGACTGCTGCGCGGCAACAGCCTGGCCTTGGCCCGCTCCTATGGCGCCATCGATCGGCGCATGCGGCGCCGGGAAGCCGACAACGTCACGCTCACCGGGCTGCCGCGCTTTGTGCTGGAACCCCTGGGGATCGTGACACTCACGATCACGGGCTTTCTGCTGCTGAGCCGGGGCGAGCCGGTGGAGCGGGTGCTGCCCTTACTCGGGGTGCTGGCCTTTGCCGCCCAGCGGCTGCTGCCCCTGGGCCAGCAGCTCTGGGGCGGCTGGGCGACCCTGCGCGCCAACGTGGTGCTGCTGGAGCCCTTGTTGCCCCTGCTAGAGCGGCGCACCCCCCTGCCGCCTGCCCCGGCCATGCCACCCCTGCCCTGGCAGCGCGCGGCGTTGCAGGCGGTGCGCTTTGCCTATGACGGTGAGCCCTCACCGGTGCTGAATCGCTTCTCCCTGGAGCTGCGGCGGGGTGAATGGCTGGGGCTGCGGGGCCGCTCCGGCAGTGGCAAAACCACGGTGCTGGATCTGCTGATGGGCTTGCTCACTCCGCAGGCCGGAGCCCTGGTGGTGGATGGCACCGCCCTGCAGCCAGACTCCGAGGCCCTGCGCCGCTGGCAGGCCGGGCTGGCGTATCTGGGATCGGGGGTGTGCCTGGCGCCCGCCTGCCTGGAGGACAACATCCGGCAGGAGCGGGGTCTGGATCAGCCCTGGTTGGACACCCTGCTGGAGTGGTTGGACCTGGTGCCACTCCGGCAGCGGCTGCCGGGGGAGGGCGGACTGCAGCTCAGCAGCGGCCGGCGGCAACGGGTGGGTTTGGCCCGCGCCCTGTACGGCAGGCCAGGCCTGCTGATCCTCGATGAAGCCACCAGCTCCCTCGACCTGCCCACGGAGCAGCATCTGCTGCGCCATATCCGCCGGCACCAGCGGGAGCTGGCGGTGATTCTGGTGAGCCACCGTGATGCCAGCCTGGCCATCTGCGATCGGTGTCTCGAACAAACCAGCCACCTAGATTGATGGCTCGATCGTCACAACAGAGCGTGCCGCGACAGTGTGTTGCGCCCAGACCTCCCAGGGCCCTCGGCCGCGGCACCGGCCTCGGCGCAGCCGCTGCAACCGGCGCTCTACTGGCCACAACAGCCCTGGGGATGACGGCAGACCTGGCCGAGGCATCCGACAACGGCAGCGTGGTGGCCTGTGCATCCGGCGGCGTGGTGCACGCTCTTCCCGGCGGCCTGGAGGTCTGCCCGTTGCCGGGACAGCGACTCGGGCAATCCACAGCCGTGAGTCTCGTCCCCGCGTTCTCAACGCTGCAGCTTCGGAGCGATCCCGGCAGCCGTGAATCACCGCAGCTGTGGCCCTGGCTGACAAGCCCGGCAATGGCGGCATCGGGCGCCGCTGCACGTCCAACGCTGCAGCAGGCCCCCGCACTTCTCGGAGCGCTGCTGCTGGCCAGTGGGGTTGGCGCACTGGTCTGGAGTGGCAACCAGATCGGACGCCGGCTGCGGGCTGCCCGTGCGCCAGCCCAACCCCAACCCCAGCTCCTGCATGAGGAGGTGGGATTCCTGCTCGATCCGGCGGTGGAGCCGCCCACAGGCCCTGCCGTCCCACCGGCAGCGGCTGCGGAGCACAGCCGATGACACCGCCTTCAGCAGGCCCCGGGTCTGATCGCGGCCAACCCCCACGGCAGGCCAAGGGCAGTGCCGACAGGATCGTGCGGCATCTGCAGCGACGGGTTGGTCCGGTGACAGCCAGAACTCTGGCGCTTCAGCTGCTGACCCTGGCGGTCCTCCTCAGCGGACTGGTGGTGGCGGCGGTGGTGGTGCTGGTGAAATTGGTGCAATGGCTGGGCCCGTGGTGGCATCAGGGCCGGTGACACCCCATTGGATCGCCCTGAGGGCCCGCAGCGCCCGGCGCCTGTTCGGCCTGGAGAGCACGCTCGAGCTGGCCAGTGATGACGGTCGGCGCCAACGGGTGTCGCTGCAGCTCTGTGATGTCCATTGCAGCGACAGCGTGGTGTGGGGCGGTGGCTGGCCTGTCACCAGCGTGCAGGTGGTGGAGGCCCCGGCTCCCCTGGAGCTGGAGTGGCGTCCGATCACTCCGCTCACGGCTCGCCTCACCATGGCGCGACAGCTGAGCCTGGAGGACCCTGCCACCCTGTTTGTCGACCCGCTGGAGCTGCACCGCAGCCTCGACGCCAGGGGCGTGGGGGCTGACCTGGTGGATGCCACCGAGCGCTTGTGGCTCCGGTACGGGCGCTGGCTGGAGCAGCGTCGGCGTCCCCTGTTGCCAGGGCATCGCCACTGCACAGGGGCGGTGCTGCAGCCCTTCGCTGAAGAGCTGGAGCAGCTGGAGCAGCTGCGCTGGTTGGGCCAGCTGCTGGCGGCCCAGAAGCCCGTCGGCCCCAGCGTCTCGCTGGTGGTGCCCACCTACGGCAAGTTGGCCTACACCTTGCGCTGCCTCGAGAGTGTGCTGGCCGACCAGTTGCGCCATCCCTGCGGAACCCTGGAGCTGCTGGTGATTGATGACGCCAGTCCAGATGGTTCGGGCGAGCGGTTGCAGCAGCTCGACGGTGTAGGGCCGATCCGGGTGCTGCGGAACACCAGCAACCTCGGCTTTCTGCGCAGCTGCAACCGGGCCGCCGCCCTCGCCAAGGGGGAGTGGCTGGGCTTGCTCAACAACGACACGGTGGTGGGGCCACGCTGGCTCGTGGAGCTGGTGGACACCGGCGAGCGCGATCCCCGGATGGGACTGGTGGGAGCGGCGCTGCTCTATCCCGATGGCCGTCTGCAGGAATCGGGCGGGCTGGTGTGGAATGACGGCAGCGCTGCCAACGTGGGCCGCGGCGGGGATCCGGAGCATCCCGACTGGCTGCGGCTGCGCGATGTGGACTATGTGTCGGGGGCGGCGATCCTGGTGCGCAACACCCTGTTCCAGCAGCTGGGGGGCTTTGACAGCCGCTACGCCCCCGCTTACTACGAAGACACCGACCTGGCGATGGGCATCCGCCAGCTGGGTTACCGGGTCGTGGTGCAACCCCAGGCCCAGGTGATCCACGACGAAGGGGTGAGCAGCGGTCGGGATGAAGAGTCCGGCAGCAAGCGACATCAGGCTCGCAACGGCCAGTTGTACCGGCGCAAGTGGCGTGAGGTGCTGGAACGGCACGGACCCCATGGCTGCTTCGAGCCCCAGGAGCTGGAGCGGGGCCGGTGGGCCCGGGTGCTGGTGCTGGAGTCCTGCACCCCCAGCCCGGATCAGGATGCGGGCTCCTTGTTCATGTTCAACATTTTGCTGGCGCTGGAGCAGCTGGGCTGCGCCGTGAGCTTCTGCGCCACTGACAACCTGGCCTACATGCCGGAGTACAGCGCTGCATTGGAACGGCAGGGTATCCGGGTACTGGTGTACCCCCATGTGCCATCACTGGCGGAGCATCTCCGCCAGGAGGGTCACCACTACGACGTGATCCTGGTGGCCCGACCGGAGGTGGCGGAGGCGGCACTGGATCCGATCAAGGCCCATGCCCCCCAGGCGCGCCTGTTGTATTACACCCACGATCTCCATCACCTGCGCATGGAGCGCCAGCACGCCCTGGCGCCGGAGACCATGCCGGCCGATGCGATCCAGCGCATGCGGGCCCTGGAGCAGGAGATCGTGAATGTGATGGATGAGGTGCTGTACCTGAGCGAGGCCGAGCGCGCGGTGGCCGTTGAGCGGCTACGGCCCCGCAGCCGCGGCTGGGTGCTGCCGCCGGTGGTGGAGCTGCCCCCGCCATTGGGCAGCGAGCGCCCCGGATATGACACTCGCCGAGACCTGGTGTTCATCGGCGGCTTCCACCATCCGCCGAATCGCGATGCGGTGTTGTGGTTTGTTGAGGCTGTGATGCCGCTGTTGCGTCAGGCCGGCTCTGGGCTGGTGCTGCATGTGGTGGGGGGGCATCCCCCGGCAGAGATCCGGGCTCTGGCGGGCAGCGATGTGGTGGTCCACGGCTACGTGGCGGATCTGCAGGAGTTCCTGGCCCAGCGACGCATCGCGGTGGCCCCCCTGCGGTTCGGCGCCGGCGTGAAGGGCAAGGTGCTCTCCGCCCTCAGCGCCGGAGTACCGCTGGTGGGCACCACGGTGGCGCTGGAGGGTCTGAATCTGCGGCACGGGGTGCATGTGCTGGAGGCCAATGAGGCCGAAGCCATGGCCGACGCGGTCCTGCAGCTGGATCGGTCGCGCCTGCAATGGGAGGAGCTGGCACGACAGGGCCGTGAGCAGGTGGAGCAGGGCTGGGGTGCGGCGGCCAACCGCGAGCGGCTACGAGAGCTCCTGGCGGCCTGCGGCCTGGCGATGCCAGGTCCGGAGCAGGAACTCCCGCCGGCGATGAGTTATCGGCCCGAGCTGGTCCAGAGGTGGGGGCCGCGGGATTTACTCGCGATCTGGAACCTCAACAGCCAGGAACCAGCAGCATGAGTGGCGGCCTGCCGCTGACCCTCACAGAAAGCCCTTCAACGCCTGGGGCGGCCACTGCTCTCGGGGCAGATCGCGCAACAAGCTGAAGTCGGAGAAATCGAAACCCGGCCCCACACAGCAGCTCACCAGGCTCCAGGCTCCGAGGCTGCGGGCTGCCTGCCAGCAGCCGGCCGGCACCACCGCCAGCGGTTGCTGGTGGGCTGGCCGCCCTGCCTGGTCCTGAGCCTGCAGGAGGGTCACCGGTCCCAATCCATGGCGCTGGATCGGACCGTCCTCCGCCGGCAGCACGAGCAGCTCCAGGGGATCACCACCGGCGAAATGCCAGGTTTCATCTGCGCCGGTCACCCGGTGCCAACGACTCACCTCCCCGGCCTGCAGCAGGAACAGGATGGCCGTCAGGCCGGCACGCTCATCACCATCCGGCCGCCGCACCCTCAGGGGACTGCGGTGCAGCTCCCGATACCAGCCGCCTTCCGGGTGAGGCAGCAGCCCGAAGCGCTCGATCAAGGGATGGTCGTTCATCCAAGCTTGCTGTTCATCGCTTGCTGTTCATCCAAGGCTGGCGTTCATCCCAGCTTCACGTTCATCCCAGCCAAGCCAGCAAAAAGCCCCCGCCGGGGCGGGGGCTCGGGATTCCGTTGAGAGAAATGTTCAACCAAGGTTGAACCAAGCTCAGCCTCAGGCTCAGGCTTCAGCCTCAGCCGATCGCCGGGGCGGTCAGTGCCACCGGGGTCGCTGCAGCAGCAGCCAGGTCGAGCGGGAAGTTATGGGCATTGCGCTCGTGCATCACTTCCATGCCCAGACCAGCGCGGTGCAGCACATCAGCCCAGGTGTTCACCACGCGGCCCTGGCCGTCGAGGATCGACTGGTTGAAGGTGAAACCGTTCAGGTTGAAGGCCATCGTGCTCACACCCAGGGCCGTGAACCAGATGCCCACCACCGGCCAGGCGGCCAGGAAGAAGTGCAAGCTGCGGCTGTTGTTGAAGCTGGCGTATTGGAAGATCAGACGACCGAAGTAGCCGTGGGCAGCCACGATGTTGTAGGTCTCTTCCTCTTGACCAAACTTGTAGCCGTAGTTCTGGCTCTCGCTCTCGGTGGTCTCACGCACCAGGCTGCTGGTCACCAGCGAGCCGTGCATCGCCGAGAACAGGCTGCCGCCGAACACACCCGCCACACCCAGCATGTGGAAGGGGTGCATCAGAATGTTGTGCTCCGCCTGGAACACCAGCATGTAGTTGAAGGTGCCGCTGATGCCCAGGGGCATCGCATCCGAGAAGGAGCCCTGACCGAAGGGATACACCAGGAACACAGCGCTGGCAGCAGCCACAGGGGCGCTGTAGGCCACGCAGATCCAGGGACGCATGCCCAGGCGGTAGGACAGTTCCCACTCACGACCCATGTAGGCATAAATGCCGATCAGGAAGTGAAACACCACCAGCTGGAACGGACCGCCGTTGTACAGCCATTCATCAAGGCTGGCGGCTTCCCAGATCGGGTAGAAGTGAAGACCGATGGCGTTGCTCGAAGGCACCACCGCACCGGAAATGATGTTGTTGCCGTACAGCAGGCTGCCGGCCACGGGCTCGCGGATGCCGTCGATGTCAACCGGAGGTGCGGCGATGAACGCCACGATGAAGCAGATGGTGGCAGCCAGCAGGCAGGGGATCATCAGCACGCCGAACCAGCCCACATACAGGCGGTTGTCGGTGGAGGTGACCCACTCACAGAATTGCTGCCAGCTGCTGGCGCCGGAGCGCCGCTGGAGAGTGGTGGTCATGAGAACGAAATGGGTGGTGTCTCCCTAAGGAGACGGGGATGGAAGGCAGAACCCGCAACAACACGGTTCCTGCCGGGACGGAATCCCGTCCCTCGTAACGTAACAGAACTTTGCGGGCTTTGTGAAGGGATGATGGCCAAGGCTTCCCGGGCCCGCCGCGCCAACGCGACCCTCGTCTGGTGATCGGATCGTGATCGGACCCCAGGCCCGGGTGGTC
>JBJTWP010000056.1:0-3687 GCA_046081805.1 Cyanobacteriota bacterium | reverse complement strand
GTCGGCCTCCTTCTTGGTGCGGTAAGCCGTTGGCGAGAGCCCCTGCCAGTGCTCCATGGAGCTGGGGGTGAAGGTGTGCAGGATCTGTCGGCCCGCGGGTGCGAGGGAGGGATCCAGCAGGGTGGGCATCGACAGAAAAATCACCCCCTGCTCGGCCTCCATGTCCTCCCAGCGCTCCAGCAGCAGGTGGTGGCAGTGGAAGCCTTCGGGCACGACCTGGGCATCGATGCCCAGGTGAAGCGATAGGAAGGATGGCGAGGGCTTGTAGCGGCGCCTCCAGGTGGTTTCGCTCGCTGGGGTGTGGCCAGCATCCACCAGGGCGGCGCCGGCAGGTCGGTGCACCTCCGCTGCTTCGGCCGGGGTGGCGAAGGTGTCCCAGCGGGTGGCGTTGCTCACTACCCGGTTGGCCCGCAGCTCCTCGCCGCTGGCCAGGCGCACGCCCACGGCCGCGTCGTTTTCAATCAACACCTTGGTGACGCGGGCCTTGTAGCGGATCGCGCCGCCATGGGCCTCCAGCCCCGCCACCAGCTACTCGGCGACCACGCCGACGCCGCCCCTGGGGTAGTTGATGCCGCCGGCATGGCGATCGGAGAACACCATGCCCGCGTTGATCATCGGCGTGAGATCCGCCGGCATCACACTCCAGCAGAAGCACTCCATGTCGATGAATTTGAGCAGGGCCGGATCCTGGATGTGTTTCCGGGCCACATCGCCCACGTTGAACGGCAGCCAGCGGGCCAGCCCCAGGCAGGCCAGCGGCGCGCGGAAGAACACCTTCGCCAGGTAGGCCGGATCCTCCAGCGACAGCAGTGGCATCGCATCGAGGCAGTTGAACACCTGCCAGCAGGCGTCGTAGAAGGCGCGGATGCCCTTGGCCTCGTGGGGGAACCGGGCGGTGAGCTCGGCAAGGAAGCGCGTGTAGTCGCGGTCCACCGCCACCCGCAGCCCGCCCGGCAGGTGGTACTCGAGCTGGGCCGGATCGGGGATGGTGTCGCAGTGCTGGCCCACATCGGCCAGGGCGCGGGTGAGCAAATTGGTGTGTCCCTGTTCCCCGAAGCCGAAGATCATCGAGGCGCCCACATCAAAGGTGTAGCCCTCGCGTTTGAAGCTGCCGCCGCTGCCACCCGGGATCAGGTAGCGCTCCAGCACCAGGGTGCTGGCCCCCTTGGCCGCCAGCTGGGAGGCGGTCACCAGTCCGCCGATGCCCGAGCCGATCACGATCACGTCCCAGGTGGGGGCGGGGCTGCTGGTCACCAGGCGGGGGGCGGCTGGGGCGACCCTAGGGGCGGGGTGGGGGTGATCAGGTCGGCCGCGCAGCCGGCAGGGGCGGTTCAGGGGTTCAGGGACTCCTCCCGCCAGTCGGTGTCCACACGCCAGCGGCGACGCCGGTGGGGGTGGCCCGTGAGCTCCAGCAGCTCCACCTGCCGAAGGGCGATGCGCAGGAGCAGCAACTGCTCAGGCAGCGGCGCCCCATCGGGGAGTTCCGCCGGGAAGACCCCCTGGCGATCCAGGGGTTCCCCTGGTGCGGGCCAGCCCCACACGGCCCTGCCGCCCGGGGTGAGCGCCCGCCAGTGGCGCTCGCGCTCGCGCTGCTCCAGCTCTGGCGGCAACCCCTGCAGTTGTCCCCGCAGACGGAACTGCGAGCGGGCTTTCGGCAACAGCCAGCAGAGCTCCACCGCCGGCTGCCTTGCCAGTTCAGCGGCCTTGGCGCTGCGGCCATCGCTGAGCAGATCCAGGGCTGCGGGTCCGGCCCAGCCACGGAACACCAGGGTGCGCACGCGGGGGCAGCCATCGGCGGCCACGCTGGCCAGCTGAAGCCAGCGGGCCTGGGGACCACGTCCCTCGCGCTCGCGGGCGCCGCGCAGCAGGGGGCGCCATGGCGGCAGCGGATCGGGGCTGGACATCACTCGGCGCGCCAGGCGTCTGAATCCCCGCGGATCCCAGTCCAGCCAGGAGCCTGGTTCTTCGCCAACGGCGGGCGACCTCGCTGCGCTTCAGGCGCCCCCCGCCAACACCCCCAACCGGCCGCCGCTGTAGCCGGCTCGCTCGCGCACCTGGCTGCACCAGCCTGGGTGCTCCAGATACCAGCGCACCGTGGCCGCCAGACCCCTCTCAAAGCCATGGCGCGGCTGCCAGCCCAGTTCACGGCTGATGCGGCTGGGGTCGATCGCATAGCGACGATCATGACCCGGCCGATCAGCCACCGGCGTGATCAGCCGGGCGTGGGGGGCGCCGGCGGGCAGCAGCCGATCGAGGGCGCTGCAGATCGCCTCCACCACCTGCTTGTTGGTGCGCTCACTGGCCGTTCCATTTGAGCCAGATCCGCCCACGCAGTAGCTGCGGCCCAGTTGCCCCTGGCTGGCCGCCAGCAGCAGCGCATCCACATGGTCCTCCACATACAGCCAGTCGCGCACGTTCTGGCCGTCGCCGTAGAGCGGGATCGGCTCGTCCGCAGCTGCCTTGAGGATCACCACGGGGATCAGTTTCTCGGGGAACTGCCAGGGGCCGTAGTTGTTGGAGCAGTTGGTGAGCACCACCGGCAGGCCGTAGGTGTGGTGCCAGGCGTTCACCAGGTGGTCGCTGGCGGCCTTGCTGGCCGAATAGGGGCTGCGCGGGTCGTAGGGGGTGGTTTCCGAGAAGCGGCCTGTGGGGCCCAGGGAGCCGAACACCTCATCGGTGCTGATGTGGTGGAGGCGGAACTGCGCCTGGCGCTCGGCGGGCAGCCGCTCCCAGTGGGCCCGCACCGCCTGCAGCAGCTGGAAGGTGCCGTTCACGTTGCTGGCGATGAAGGCAGCGGGGCCCTCGATCGAGCGATCCACGTGGCTCTCGGCCGCCAGGTGCAGCACCAGATCGGGATCGGCCTGGCGCACTGCCGCCGCCGTGGCCGCCGCGTCGGTCAGCTCCACCTGGAGCAGCTGGTGGCGGCAGTCGCCTTCCGGCGTAGTGGCCCTCTCACCCAGCTCCGCCAGCACCTGGTCGATGCTGGTGAGGTCGCTGGCGTAGCCGCACTTGTCGAGGTTGAACACCAGCGCATCGCTGTCGCGCAGCAGCCGGCGCACCACGGCGCCGCCGATGAAGCCGGCGCCACCGGTCACCAGCAGGCGGCGCCGGCCGGCGAGCAGGGTTTGCAGACTTCGCGGGCCGATGTCAGGAATGGACGGAGTCATACACATGTACTATGCTGGTTGCTGTCGGAATTGGGGCGGGCTGCTTAGGGACGATGGAGATTCTCGGGATCTGGATGCACCGCTGCCCTGGTGGCGGCTGGGGTTCGACGGCAACGCCCTGCTGGAAGCCGTCGTTGGCAGTGATGTCGGCTTGGTCGCGCCCTTCTCCTCCTATGACCACGTCTCCCTCCCCCACCGCCAGCTCCCACTCCAGCAGCAATGGGGCGTTTGGCTCATCACTGTCTCCCTGTCTCCCTTCCGCTCCTTGTTGCGGATGCTCAACTGGCGGCGCGATCCCGCCAGAGAGATGCGGCTGAAAGAGCTCGAGAGCGAAATCGAGCAGCTGAAGAAAGGCAGAGTGCAGATCGAGAAAGAGCTCTCGTTGCTCAAGTGGATGCACTCCGAGCTCGACTTGATCGAGGCCGACTTGCCTTCCAGCTCGACCCCTCCGCCAACAACCACCGCAAGCTCCAGCGATTGCTGACCCTGCTCAACAGCCCTGAACTGGCTGGGTTGTACC
>JBJTWP010000055.1:0-3173 GCA_046081805.1 Cyanobacteriota bacterium | reverse complement strand
TGCGCATCGCATGGGTCGTCAGCTCGATCTGGACGCTACGTGCGGACTGGCCGGCAGAGCCCACCTACGCTCCGGCGATCCGTTCCCCGACGCCATCGTACTACTCCCGCTGCTCAAGCTCCTGGTGCTGGTCGGCCTGCTGCTGGCCCTGCTGCTGCTGGTGCTGGAGCTGCGCCACCGGCTGCGGCCCGCCTCCCCCCTGCGGCTCCGCGCCAGCGGCTGGACGGTGCAGCGCAACGGCGAAGCCGTGCTGGTGAAGGGCAGCGTCACGATCACCAACCCGCACCGGCGCATGGAGGTGTTCGTGCCGGAGCTCACCGTGAAGCCCACCCTGCTGGGCCGGGGCTCCTTGGCCGGCGTAGAGATCGCCACCGCCATCACCCCCGACCATCCCGACGAGCAGGCGCGGGCGGATGGCTACTGGTTCGCCTACATCGTGAAGGGTCGCAAGAGCACCGCGGCGCGCATCCAGCTCACGATCACCGCCGAGCCGGGCGTGGATCTGCAGGCCCTGCTCGACACCCTCTGGCTGGAGGTGCTCTGGGTGAACTACGGGCCCTTCGGCAGGCTGCAGCGGCGCGACGGCGTGCTGGTACCCCTGCGCCGTCCCGGCGCCGCCAGTCCCGCCAGCGCCAACTGGCGCCCCGGCGAGGGCTGCCGGGTGCTGCCGATCCGCACCCACCTGCTGGGGGTGCTCGACGATCCCGCCGAGGTGCTGGCCCACTACGCCGGCCCGGTGCTTCAGCCCGGCGATGTGCTCACCATCGGCGAAACGCCGCTGGCGGTGATCCAGGGCCGCTACCACCATCCCGAAACGGTGGAGCCGTCATGGCTGGCGCGGCTGCTCTGCCGGGTGTTCCACCCCACCAGCTCCCTGGCCAGCGCCTGCGGACTGCAGAGCCTGATCGATGTGGTGGGCCCCGCCCGGGTGCTGCTGGCCTGGCTGGTGGGAACGGCCCTCAAGCTGGTGGGTCTCAAGGGCTGGTTCTACCGGCTGGCGGGCGACCAGGCCCGCCTGATTGACGACATCACGGGCACCACCCCGCCCTACGACCAGACGATCGTGCTGGGCCCCGACCAGCCCGCCGCCTTCTGCGACGCCATGGCGACCCAGCTGGGGGTGGCCGTGGCGGTGGTGGACGTGAACGACCTGGGCCGGGTGAAGGTGCTGGCCGCCAGCCGCGGCTGCGATGAGGCGCTGCTGCAGCGCGCCCTGAAGCCAAACCCCGCCGGCAACGCCAATGAGCGCACCCCCCTGGTGCTGGTGCGGCCGACCTGACCGGCTGAATACAGTGATGGCGGCCAACTGAGCCACCGCCTCCCGAGCCATCGCCATGAGCCGATCACCATGGCGCCCCAGTCCCTGCGATGAACCCTGGGTGAATCTGTGGCGGATCGAACCCCTGGCGGGCTGGCACCTCGCCCTGCTCAGTGATCCCGCCTTCCTGCCCCTCCATCCGGTGCTGCGGCGGGCCCTGTTGCTGGGCCTGCCGGAGCGGATCCTTCACACCATTGCCCGCCGCCCGTCCCTGGCGCCCCAGGTGCTGGTGGCCTTCGCCCCGCGCAGCCAGGACGCCCTGGGACTGATCGTGAGCCGGCGGCTCAACCGCAGCGGCAGCTGCTGGCAGCTGCAGCACCTGCGCACCATCCCCGCCACCGAGCGGCGGCGCCTCGGAGGTGCCCTGCTACGCAGCGCCATCCAGCGGGCCAGGGGCGCCCGCAGCTGGATCGCCGAGGGATCCAGCCTCGATCCCGATCGGCTGGCCCTGCTGCGGGAGCAGGGCTTCCAGCCGCTCCGCACCGACCAGCTCTGGCGCTGGCAGCCCTCCGGCGCGGCGCTCCCTGGCGCCACCGCCCTGCCGGCGGAGTTAAAGCTGCAGCCCCTGAACGGCCGCAACGCCGCCCTGGTCTGGCATCTGGAACAGGCGGCCTGTCCCGCCCAGCTGCGCCAGCTGCTCGACCGCCGCGTCGAAGATCTGCTGGATCAGAGCCAGGGCCGCGGCTGGCTGCTGCTGGATCCCAGCCGCCGCCAGGCCGTCGCCGCGGCCCGCTGGGTAGGGGACCACGCCGGCGGTGGCCATGACCTGGCCCTCACCCTGCAGGAGGGCTGGCAGCACCTGCTGGGCAACGGCGCCGACCTGCTGCTGCGCCACGCCGCCGAACACCTGGGCGGCCACGGCCTGTGGCTGCGCTGTGACGTGCGCGATCAGGCGCGCCAAGCCTGGCTAGAGCGCCTCGGGGCTGAGCGGCGCGATGAACGGGTGCTGATGGCCCGCAGCGTGTGGAGTCGGCCCAGCCAGCCCCTGCTGGTGCGCTCCGGCGGCCCGATCGAGGCCGTGCTGGAACAACTGCAGCCGGGCCGCCGCCCCCTGCCCACCCCGGTGGGTCGCCACTGAGGTCTCGCTTGAACTCGCCGCCGCCCATGGCCCGCCGCGCCCCCCGGCCCCGCTCGGTGCTGGCCCTGGATCTGGGACGGCGGCGCATCGGCCTGGCCGGCTGCGATGCGCTGGGCCTCACGGTGTCACCACTGCCGGCCCTGGCCCGGGGGCCATTCCCGTCCGACCTGGCCCGGCTGGAGGTTCTGGTGTGCCAACGCCGGGTGGCGGCCCTGGTGGTGGGCCTGCCCCTCGATGCGGCCGGCCAGCCCACCGCCCAGGCCGGGCACTGCCGCCGCTATGGCCTGCGGCTGGCCCGCGCCCTCGCCCTTCCCCTGGCCTGGGTGAACGAGCACGCCAGCAGCTGGGCCGCCGCCGAGCGCCACGGCCTGCAGGGCGACCGCAGCGGCGCCCTCGACAGCGCCGCCGCCGCCCTGCTGCTGGAGCAGTGGCTGGCGGAAGGCCCCGAACCGCAGCTGCTCCAGATCGCCTGCCAGACCAGGCCTCACACCATGTCATAGGCCATGTCAGAGGCCATATCACATGCCGTGTCAGAGGCCGCTTACCCGGGGCCCTGCGCCGACGGGGCCCCGGGGCCGTCAGCGGATGAGCACAAGGGTCATCATGGCCGGGCCGCCGACATTGCACCATCCTGAGTGAAGAAGCCTCCTTGTCATGAGGTCCGAAGGACCCTCGATGGCCGGTGCCGCTGATGTGCCCACGGTGCTCGTGCGTGACTCCAGCGGTCGCCAGCTGCTCTGCTACCTCGAACAGCTGATCCCCCTCGATGGCCACGAC
>JBJTWP010000054.1:0-12842 GCA_046081805.1 Cyanobacteriota bacterium | reverse complement strand
TGGCTTTCTGATCAGATTGTCAACGATCTCCAGCAGCTGCTGCTACCCACCGAGACCTTGGGTTCAATCCTGCGCCGCTCAGAAATACCCAGCTTCGGCTTCCTTTCACTTGACGTGGAAGGCCATGAATTAGAAGTATTGAAGTCACATGATTGGCACATTCCCATTGCCTACATGCTGGTGGAGGGCAACCGGCAGGAAGACCAAGAACTACACGACTATATTCTTGCCAAAGGCGGCAGATTCGAGAGTCAGATACATCTCAACATGCTATTCTCATTTCTCGATTGACGAACAAGTCCGCCACAACGAGCCAGGTCGTGGGGTATGGGTGGCAAGATTAAATCGTTGTACTTTTGCCGCCTTAAGGACCGATTGAATGGATCGGAGCGCCGTTTGCGACCTGCGCGACGCCAAGAAGGGCCGTCTTGAGATAAGACGGCGACCCAGGCAATCTCCTGCGCTGGCTCACGGACATCACTTCAAAATAACATTGCACCACAGGGAGTCTCAGTCCATTGAGTGGGATCCCAGTGCCAGCGTAAGCACCGGGATGTCAATGACTTTGCTGGAGAAGGCTGATCGCCTACACCCCTGGACCCCGCCGGACCTAGGGTCGGAGCACCAGATCCGCAGCACAGCCCATGGCACCCCAAGGCCTGGCGGCTCCCCTGGCCTCGCCGATGGCCACGATCGGCGTGCCCCGGGAGATCAAGCGTGACGAGCAGCGGGTGGCCCTGACCCCTGATGGCACCCGGGAACTGGTGAGCCAGGGCATGGAGGTGCGGGTGGAACAGGGCGCTGGTCTGGGTGCGGGAATCACCGACGGCGACTATGGGGCCGCCGGTGCCCGGCTGGTGAGCCGCGAGGAGGCGTGGGGCGCCCATCTGGTGGTGAAGGTGAAAGAGCCCCAGCCTGAGGAGTTCGGCTTCCTGCGACGGGATCTGGTGCTGTTCACCTACCTGCACCTGGCCGCCTACACAGAGGTGGGTCGGGCCCTGCTGGAGGCCGGCACCACGGCGGTGGCCTACGAAACCGTGCAGCTGGAAGACGGCTCCCTGCCACTGCTGGCGCCGATGAGCGAGATCGCCGGCCGGCTGGCAGCCCAGGTGGGGGCCCACCTGCTCGAACGGCCCCACGGTGGACGCGGCATCCTGATGGGCGGCTGCACCGGGGTGCGCCCTGCCCGGGTGGTGGTGCTCGGAGCTGGAACCGTGGGCTGGAATGCGGCCCGCATCGCCGCGGCCATGGATGCGGAGGTGTTCTTGCTGGATCGTTCACCCCAGCGGCTGCGCGGTCTGGAATCGGATCGGCGCGGTCGCCTGGTCACCCTGGTGAGCAGCCGCGGCCTGATTGAGCGGTTGGTGCCCGGCGCCGACCTTCTGATCGGTGCCGTACTGCTGCCGGGGGGCCGGGCCCCCACCCTCGTGGAGGAGTCGCTGGTGCAGGGGATGCGGCCGGGTTCGGTGATCGTGGATGTGGCGATCGACCAGGGCGGCTGCATTGCCACCAGCCGCGAGACCACCCACACCAACCCAACGGTGGAGATCCACGGCGTTCAGCACTACGCGGTGGGCAACATGCCTGGCGCCGTACCCTTCACCTCCACCGAGGCCTTGGTCAGCGTCACCCTGCCCTACATCCTGGTGATGGCGGGGCGGGGCCTCAGCGAAGCCGTTACCGACCGTCCCGAACTGCTCTCGGGCCTGAACACAGTGGATGGCGCCGTCTGCCATCCAGGCGTGGCCAAGGCCCTGGGGCTGGCGCCTCGCCACCCGATGGCCTGCCTGCGCTAAAGCGTCTGGGGGAGTGGCCGACGCAGAGCAGCTGGGCTGATCCCTTCTCGCAGGCTGAGCAGCAAGCCCGCCGCCTCCAGGTAGCTGGCGACCTCCCACACCACGACACCGGCTTCCACCAGCCCCAGAGCGGCGGCCGTGACGCAAAGCAGGCACGGATTGTTCACGGCGATCACCGGCACCCCCCGCTGGGCACAGGCCAGCACCGCGGCGCCCCCGAGGGCTCCGGCGGGCGCCACCACGGCCTCGATCTGATCGACCCTGATCAACTCGCCGCAGCCCGCTCGCGCCGCAGCTGCGCGGTCAGGGGGGTGCAGCGGCACCAGATCCGGTGCTCGGCTGAGCCCCACCAGCACACAGGGCAGGAAGGTGGTCCCCAGTTCCTCAGCCGCTGCCCGTGGATCCAGATCCGGGTCGAGCGCCAGGGGCGAGAGCGCAGGGGCGTGGGCGCAGGGCAGGTTCAGATGGCGGCTGAGCAGATGGCTGATCACCGCCTCCGCACCGGCCAGCAGGTCGACCCCTGAGCCGCTGCGGTAGGCGGCCAGTGCCCCACTCTCCGGATCATCGGGGAACCGGGCCACCACCGCGATGGCGGTGGCACCGCGATCCCTGAGGGCCTCGCCAGCCCGGAGCAGCGCATCGGGCCGCTGCAGCGTGCCCCAGCTGACACCGCTTGGCCCTTGCCGCAGGCTCACCCCCAGGGGGGCTTCAGTGGTGACCACCGGGCCGATCTCCAGTCCGAGGGTGGCCCGACAGCCATCCGCCACCTGAAGGTGGCGCAGGCGCAGCTCCGCTTCGATGCCGGCATCCAGCAGCAGGCCAACCCGTTGGCGGCGGACGGGCCGCAGGGCCAGGTCCGCGGCAGCGAAGCGATCCAGGGCCGAACCCTCCACATAGTGAATCCGCGGATCGCTCCAATAGAGCGCCGCGCCATTCATCACATTGGGATGGGTGATCAGGCAGCCACTGGCTGCGGCCAGCAGCCGCGCCGAAGGCAGGGCATCTCCGGCGTAGCCACCGATGGTGCAGCCGATGCCGGTAGGCACCACGAGCACGGTGGGCAGGGGGGCGAGCGCCGGGGTGACGTCCATGGCCGGCTCAGGCGCCCGGACGGATCACCACCGCCTCGATCCACAGGCGGGTGCCGGCAGGATCGCTCTCCACGGCGGTGATCGCCCAGCGCAGGGGCTCCCCCCTCGCCGCCAGCGCCCGCTGAATCCTGGGCAGCAGCGGTCCACCATCCCGTGGGATTGAGAGCAGCACCGGCTCCAGCTGCAGGGCCGAGCTCATGGCTGCCAGAGCGGCCTGAAACCGCTCACTTCTGGTATTTCCCGAATTGGGCCTCATACAGCGTGTCCTCCTGACCGGCCTTGAGCTGGAGGTCGGAGCGGGGGAAGGCCACGCACAACAGGGCAAATCCCTGCTCCTGCAGCTCGGTCTTGACACCCATGGCATCGGGCTGATGCACCGAACCTGTCTGGATCAGGGCTGCGCAGGTGGTGCAGACGCCGGAGCAGCAGGAACTGGGCAGGGGCACCCCGGCGACCTCCGCGGCAGCCAGCACGGTCTGGTCGCTGCGGCAACGGAAGGTGTGCTGGATGCCGTCAAGGTCGACGACAACGGTGAAGGTGGAGATCTCGCTCACGGGTGGTGGGGAACGGGGCCAAGACCCCGGGCGGCCTCTCCCCATCCTCCGTGATCACCGGCCGGCAAGGGGCGTCCACAGACTGGGATGGGGCGCCAGATACTCCGCGGGCGGCTCCGTGGTCTGCACTGGCAAGGGGGCGCTGAGGGCGAAGTCGATGCTCAGTGAGCAGCGCAGGTCGTCGGGATCCCCATTCGGGAGCACGGAGTGGTCCAGCCGGGAAGGGAACAGCAGCAGCAACCCAGCGCGGGGAGCCACCTCCAGCCAGGGCTGGTTCCAGGGGTCGGGATGGGCGATCGGCCCGCCATGGCCCACCGCCAGGCCAGGGACCAGTTCATTGGGCTGAACCTGGGGGAACAGCCTCAGACATCCACTGCGCCCGCTGCCATCGCCATTGAGGTAATAGACCGCGCTGAGGTGGGCATTGGGATGGTGGTGACGCCCCACCACCTGGCCTGGCTCACTGAGCACCGGCCAGCAACGCTGAATGTGCAGCGCCAACCGCGCTGGATCGAACCCCAGTTGGGTCAGATAGTCCAGGGCATGGCGGCAGAGCTCCCGGATCAACGGCGCGAACGTGGGGTGTTCATGCAATCGCCACACACCATGGAGGTCGCCGGTCCAGGCACAATCGGGGTCGGGATTGGAGCGAGCCTCACCGCGAAGCTGATGCAGAGCCTGAATCTGCTGGGCCAGCTCCAGCGGATCCGGCCGCCGCTGCAGGCGACCGAGGGCCACGGGGAACAGCGGTTGGATGGCCAGGGCGGAGGGCGTGGAGTCCAGGGGAGACAACCCGACAACGGCTCACAAGACTGCCGCAACAGCAACCAGACAACCTGAGCGGCATGCAGCAGGCTCATAAAAAACCCGGCTCCTGAACAGCAGCCGGGTGGTTATCAGGAAACGATCGGCTGATCGCTCTCGGGAGCTTCAGGCCATGGCAGCGGCACCACCCACCACTTCCAGAATTTCCTGGGTGATGGCGGCTTGGCGAGCCTTGTTGTAGTCGAGCGTGAGGCTCTTGGCCAGAGCCTTGGCGTTATCGCTGGCGTTGTTCATGGCCGTCATTCGGCTGGCCAGTTCCGAAGCAGCCGCCTCCTGCAGAGACCGCAGCAGCTGGTTCTCCAGATAGAGGGGAAGCAGGGCATTCAGGAGCTGATCAGGATTCTGATCAAACACGATGTCGGACGGAATCGTTGGCTCCATATTGTCTCGCTTCGACACCTCAACACCGAGACGGCCTTCTCGGGTGGTGAGACGGAAGATCTCATCATCCGGTGTGGCGATGTCCTGGGGATCGAGGGGCAGCAGGGTCTGGATGACGGGTTTGGTGCTGACCAGGTTGATGAACTTGGTGAAGATGATCTCCACCCGATCAGTGGAACCAGAGAGGAATTCCGCCAGCACCTCATTAGCGATGCCCATCGCCTCCTGGGCATTGGGCACCTGCTCCAGACCGGTGAAGGTGGCTGTGATCGGGTAACTGCGGTTCTGGAAGTAGCTGATCGCCTTGCGACCGATCAGCACCAGGGTCACCTTGAAGCCCTGCTGCTGGAGCTCAGCGAAGCGCTGCTCAGTGCGCTTGATGATGTTGGCGTTATAGCCACCACACAGACCACGGTCACCGGTAACGGCCATCAGGGTGATGGTCTCAACTGGACGCTCCTCAAGCAGTGGTGCGTCCACATCTTCGAAGCGCATGCGCGATTGAAGATTTTCGAGAACGCGGGCGAGACGGTCAGCGAAGGGCCGGCTACGCAGCACCTGCTCCTGGGCTCGCCGCACCTTGGCGGCAGCCACCAGCCGCATCGCCTCGGTGATCTTGCGGGTGTTCTTGACCGAACTGATCCGGTCGCGGATTTCCTTGAGATTCGCCATCTGAGTTCCCTCCTCAGATGGTGGCAAGCATGGTCGACTTCACCTCGTTGATAGCATCCTTGAGCATGGCCTCAGCGTCATCGCTGAGCTGCTTCTCGGTTTGCACCTTGGAGATGTAGTCGGCCTTGTTGGTGCGCAGATATTCGCGCAGCTCACGGGTGAACTGGCTCACCTGATCAACGGGAATCTCATCGATCAAACCCTTCACACCGGCGTAGACCACAGCCACCTGTTCGGCGAGAATCAGCGGGCTGAACTGGGGCTGCTTGAGGATCTCGCGCAGACGCTTGCCCCGCGCCAGTTGCTGCTGGGTGGCGGCGTCCAGATCGGAGGCGAACTGGGAGAAGGCAGCCAGTTCATCAAATTGAGCCAGTTCCAGCTTGAGGGTGCCGGCGATCTTCTTGATGGCTTTGGTCTGGGCCGCGCCACCCACCCGGCTCACCGAGATGCCGACGTTGATGGCGGGACGGAGACCGGAGTTGAACAGGTCAGAGCTCAGGAACACCTGGCCATCTGTGATCGAGATCACATTGGTGGGGATGTAGGCCGACACGTCACCGGCCTGGGTTTCGATGATCGGCAGGGCGGTCATCGAACCCTTGCCCATGGCATCGGACAGCTTGGCAGCGCGCTCCAGCAGACGGCTGTGGCAGTAGAAGACGTCTCCGGGATAGGCCTCACGGCCGGGGGGGCGACGCAGCAGCAGCGACATCTGGCGGTAGGCCTGGGCCTGCTTGGTCAGGTCGTCGTAGATCACCAGGGTGGCCTTGCCCTTGTACATGAACGACTCGGCCAGGGCCGCGCCGGTGTATGGAGCCAGGTACTGCAGGGCAGCAGCCTCAGAGGCGTTGGCCGCCACCACGATGGTGTAGTCGAGAGCGCCCTTCTCCCGCAACACCTCCACCACGTTGGCCACGGAGGCAGCCTTCTGGCCCACGGCCACGTAGACGCAGACCACGTCCTCGCCCTTCTGGTTGATGATCGTGTCGATCGCGATGGCCGTCTTGCCGGTCTGCCGGTCGCCGATGATCAGTTCCCGCTGGCCGCGACCGATGGGGATCATGGCGTCAATGGCCGTGATGCCGGTCTGCATCGGCTCATGCACCGACTTTCGCTGGATGATGCCCGGCGCCATCGACTCGATCAGGCGCGTGTCCGTGGTGGGGATGTCACCTTTGCCGTCGATCGGCTGGCCCAGGGCATTCACCACCCGTCCCAGCATGGCGTCACCCACCGGAACGGCTGCAATTTTGCCGGTAGCCCTCACGGTGCTGCCTTCCTGAATGCCGAGGCCCTCGCCCATCAGCACGACGCCGACATTGTCGTCCTCAAGGTTGAGGGCGATGCCTTCGGTACCGTCCTCAAACTGAACGAGTTCGCCGGCCATGACCTGCTGAAGGCCATAGATCCGGGCGATGCCGTCACCGACCTGGAGAACGGTGCCGACGTTGCTGACGGAAACCGACTTGTCGTAGTCCTCGATCTGCTGCTTGAGGATCGCGCTGATCTCGTCGGGGCGGATGGAAACCATGATGGAAAGTCCCTGGTGGGGGAGCTGTAGGGAAGGCGGAAGGCAGAAATGAGGGGAAGGGGCGCTAGCTCACCTTGGCCAGCGCGAGTCCAAGCCGGCGGACCTGTCCGGAGAGGCTGGCATCGATCACCTGGGAGCCCATCGAGACGATGAACCCACCGATCAGGGAAGAGTCGACCTGGAGCTCGAACTCCACAGCCTGGGTGCCGGCGATGGCCTGCACCTTCTGATTGAGCTGAGCCTGCTGCTGCACGGACAGCGGCTGGGCGGACACCACCCGGGCGAGAGTGATGTGGCGCAGTTCGCGATAAAGCTCAAGGAAGCGGGTCAGCACGGCATCAAGCACCGCGATGCGCTGGCGATCAGCCAGAACCCTGAGCAGATTGAGGAACGAGGGGGTCAGTTGTTCCCTGAACAGGGCCTCCACGGCGGCCTTCTTGGCCTCCGGCTCCAGCACCGGCGAAATCATGGCCGTGCGGAGATCGTCGCTGGATGTCCAGATGGCGAGCAGCTGCTTGGCCTGATCGGCCACCAGATCAGTTTCCTGGCGGGCCTCAGTGACCTGAAGCAGGGCCTCGGCGTAGGGGGTGGCAATGGTGTTGAGCAGAGGCATCAGCCGTTCCCCAGCGTGGTGATGGACTGGTCGATCAGCCGGACCTGAGCCTCGGCGTCTAGCCTGCCGGGCAACTCGGCCAGGGCCTTTTGAATGGCCTGGCGGGCCGCTTCACGGCGAAGCAGGGCACTGACCCTGGCGGCCTCGGCATTGAGATCCGACAGGGCCTCCTGCTTAACCCGGGCCATCTCCTCGATGGTGCGGCGCTCACTGTCGGCGCGGACAGCCTCGGCCCGCAACTTTCCATCGGCCCGGATCTGCTCCGCCTTCTGCTGGGCGGCAGCCAGCTCGCTCTGGGCCACCGCCAGGGCGCTGTTGGCCGACCTCAGACGCTCCTCAGCATCAGTGAGCTCGGCGAGAATCTGCTCGCGGCGGCGCTGGAGGATACCCCCGAGGAAGCCCCGCAGAAACCAGATCAGAACCCCGATCACGATGATCAGGTTGATCAGGTTGGTCTCGATCAGATTGAGATTGAGGCCGAAACCGCCGTGATGGGCGAAGACGGTGGGGAGAGAAGAGCTCATTGGACAGCCAGCAGACGGTCGACGATCAAGGCACCGAGACGGTCGGATTCCTGGGAGATCGCCTGGAGCGCCTGCTCACGCTGGGTCTCGATCTCCCGGCGGGATGCCTCTCGGGTGGCGTTGGCATCCGCCAGAGCCTCCGCCAGTGCCTGACGGTAAAGCTTGTCTGAATCCTGCTCCGCCTGAAGGATCAACTGCTGGGCCTGCTGACGGGCCTCTTTCAGCTGTTCGGTGAGGTCGGTTTCCAGTCGTTGGACCTGGGCCAGTTTTTCCTTGGCGTCGGCTCGACTGGTGGCGATGTAACCCTCGCGCTCTTCAACAGCCCGACCCACAGGGCGGAAAAACAGGGCGTTGAGGATCAGGGTGAGGAGCACCACCTGCACCGCCATCAGCGGCAGGGTGGCATCGAGGTCGAACAGACCTCCCTCCTGGGCACCTGCCTCGGCGAGCAGAAGCAAGCTGTTCATGGAAGGGGGAGCCGGGGATCAGGCCGGGAAGGAACGGGTGAGCTGATTCAGCGCGAAGGAGATCCGTGAGGGGGGAGGCTGTCCAGATCGACGCCTCCCCCTAGGCACAGATCAGCCGGCGAAGGGGTTGGCGAACAGCAGTACCAGAGCCACCACCAGGCCGTAGATGGTGAGCGCCTCCATGAAGGCCAGGGAGAGCAGCAGGGTGCCGCGGATCTTGCCTTCGGCTTCAGGCTGACGGGCAATGCCCTCGACAGCGCCGCCGGCAGCGGTGCCCTGACCGATACCGGGGCCGATGGCGCCAAGACCGACGGCCAGACCAGCGGCGACAACGGACGCAGCGGAGGTGATGGAATCCATGGTGGAAGGAAGAATGGTGGGCGCTGGGAGAGCGCGGACGGGAACCGGGACGTTATCCCTGCGCCTGGGACATCTCGAAGAGCTGAGATGGGCCCGGATCTGGCCGGACCTGCGCGCAAGGGAGTTTGCCAGACCGTTGGACCGGTCTGGGGGATCAGGACTCAGTGATGCTCTTCGTGGACGGCCTCACCGATGTAATAGGCGGCAAGGGTGGCGAAGATCAGGGCCTGAATCGCGCTGGTGAACAGGCCAAGGAACATGGCTGGCAGGGGAACCAGCAGGGGCACGAGAAAGGCCAGCACCGCCACCACCAGTTCGTCGGCCAGGATGTTGCCGAACAGACGAAACGAGAGGGATAGGGGCTTGGTGAAGTCTTCGACGATCTTGAAGGGGAGCATGATCGGCGTGGGCTCCACGTAGTACTCGAAGTAGCGGAGACCCTTGCGGCTCAGACCGGCATAGAAATAGGAGAGAGAGACCAGCAGGGCCAGGGCCACGGTGGTGTTGATGTCAGCCGTGGGGGCACCCAGCTCACCATTTGGAATCTCAATCACCTTCCAGGGGATCAGGGCGCCGCCCCAGTTGCAGACGAAGATGAACAGGAACAGGGTGCCGATGAAGGGCATCCAGTCGCGGTAGGCCTTCTCACCGATCTGTTCGCGGGCGAGGTCGCGAATGTAGGACCAGAGAAACTCCAGGAGATTCTGTACACCACCGGGGTCTCGCTCCAGCTTGCGGGTGCCCACGACGACGAGGGCCAGCAGGGCGCCGATCACCACCCAGGAGCTGAGGAACACCTGGCCGTGGAGATGGAGATCACCAAGTTGCCAGTAGAACTGCTTGCCCACCTCCAATTCGGCGAGGGGCGGATGCAGGGGCAAGGGAACCATGGGGAGGGATTGGTTCAGGGGGCAAGAACCGCCTGCAGAAGCAGAGCGGGTTTGTAGAGCACGAAGCCGATGAAGGCCGGCAACAGGTGGAGGGCGGGAATCCTGCTGGAGGCGATGACCAGCAGGCAGGGCACCAGCAGCTGCAGGCGACCAAGGGAACGCGAATCGGGACCGAGACGGGAGACGCTGCGGGCCAGAAGACGCAGATAGACCAAGCCACAGCAGGCTCCAAGAAGCAGGCTGCGGGCCGTTTCGCCTCCAAACAGCGCCCAGGTGAAGACCACGGCGGCGGCGGCGAGACAGACGGTGGCCACCAGCAGGCGGCGTTGCAGACGGGTGTAGTCGGCCAGGGGGTCGACGGTCTGCGGGATTTCGCCCCGGGGAAGGGCCTCAGCAGCGGCTGTGGTGTCCACCTCAGGAATGGCGGCTCCCGCTGGGATGGCGGCTCCCGCTGGGGCGGCAAGGGTTGCCTGCACAGAGGAGACGCCTAAAAACGGGGCGAATTTATCACGCAGGGCCCAGGCACCAGCCAGAGCAGGCAATCCCAGCGATCTCTCGGCTCAACCCTGAAGGGGCAGCAGCAGCCGCTGGCCCACCAGACGCCGGGCCCTCAGGCAGCGCTCCGCGGCGTCGAGGTGGAGCGGCAGGTCAGCCAGGGGGACCCCGGGGTTGGCTTCCACCGCCTCGACCAGGGGGAGATCCCCCTCCGCGAGGCTGAGGGGGAGCAGGTCGGGCCCCAGCAAACTGGCCGCTGGCCAGCCCCAGAGACAGCGGTTGCGCTGGAAGCCGGTCGCCAGCAGGCGCCGGCCGTCGCTCCAGTCGGGGCGCACCACGGGCTCCGGCGTGAGGAAGAGCTCGAAATGGCTGATGTCGGGATCCAGGGCCTCCACCAGCAGCCATTGCTCCAGCTGGGACAGGGCGCGGGCCCGTTCCAGCAGCTCGCCGCCCAGCAGGCGGCCTGGATCCCAAACCTCCGGATTGGAGAAGCCGGCGAGCTGCAGATCTGCACTCGCCACGAACGCCAGCAGGCGGTTGAGGTCGTAACTGGTTTCCTGCGGGTGCAGGTACATGTCCGCAAAGTTGGCATCGGCCGTGGTGTCCAGGGCCCAGCGCTGCTCGTGATGGCGCCGCAGCCGGTTCGATGGCGGCAGGTCGGTGAACAGCTGCCGGCCCAGCCTCAACCCCTCAGGGCCGGCGGTCACCCCCATCAAGGCGAGCGCCTGCTGGGTGCGATGGATCTCCCAGCGGCCGGCATCGGCATAGAGAAAGAGATGGAGCACGCCGTCGGGGGCGAGACGCTGGGCCAGGGCCCGCAGACCCGCCTCCGGTTCGTGCAGGTGGTGGAGCACGCCCACCGAATTGATGTAGTCGAACGGCCCTTCGCCCTCCAGATCCAGCAGGCTGCACTGCTCGATCCGCAGCTCCAGCACTTGGGCGACGGCTCCGGATCGCCTGAGGCGCTGCCGCGCCAGATCCAGGGCCCCGGCACTGATGTCCACCGCCAGCACGCTGGCCCCCGGATTGAGATGGCACAGGTAATCCGTGCTCACTCCGGTGCCGCATCCGGCATCGAGAATTCGCCAGGGGCGGGCGCCGCCGCAGCGATCGGCGGGAATCCAGCCCAGGGCGGCTGCCCTGGCACTGTCGACGCACCAACGCCAGTTGTATCCAGGCGGGGGACCGTCCTGAAGAGGATCGCCGGGGTAGGGAAAGCGGTCGTAGAAGGCGCTCACCACCGGCGTGGCGGCATCACTCGGCTGGGGCCCCTCGGCCATGGCTGACAGTCACGATGGGGGGAGCATTTCATGCGCCCGGCCATTCGCGCCTGAACGCTGCAAACATTTGTTCATCGCTCCCGGAAGCCCCCGAGGGCGAGCCGTAACGTGCCCTGGCCCGCTCGCTCTCCGTCAATGACCGTGACCGCCAGCAGCGGCAGCACGAGGGTTTCGCCCCAGCGCTACGACACCCTGCCGCTCTCCAGCGTTCGTCAGGCGGAGCAACAGGACCGCTTCCCCGATGGGGGCGAGCTCGACAACCTGATCAACTTCTTCCAGGGCGGCCAGCTCCGGGTGGAGGCAGCACGGCGTATCTCGGCCAACGCTGACTTCATCGTGGCCAAGGCCGCCAACCGCATCTTTTCGGGCGGCACGCCGCTCTCCTATCTCGATGCCCCGCTGAGCACCGCCGCCGCGGCCACGGAGGGCACGCCGCTCGCCGCCGACCAGGTGGCCTTCCAGCAGTCGGTGCGAACCTTTGCCGGCGGTGCCGCCAGCAGTGGCAACGTCCTCACCCGCCTGCTGGAGGGCGCCAGCGGTGACGCCGATGTGCGGATCGTGCTGCCCACGGGCTTCAGCCCGATCGCCGTGGGCCGTTACGGCACCGCGCGGATGAGGAAGTCGCTGCGCGACCTGGCCTGGTTCCTGCGCTACGTGGGCTACGCCCTGGTGGCCGGCGATCCCAGCATCCTCACGGTCAACACCCGCGGCCTGCGGGACGTGCTGGAGAAGGCCTGCTCCCTGGCCGCCACCAACGTGGCTTTGCAGGAAATGCGCGCCGCCGCCGCCGGCCTGCTGAAGGATCTGCCCGAGGCCCGCAAGCTCACAATCGAGGCCTTCAACGTGCTGATCGCCGAGCTGGAGGTGCCCACCCCCTCGGCCCGCCAGCGCCTTGGCAGCCCCGTGAATCAGGGCCTGCAGCTGCCTGCCACCTACGCGCTCGCCGCCCAGGGCAAGGCCCAGCGCTCCACCATGAAGCCCGGCATGACCGGGGCCCAGAAGGCTGAGGTGATCCGCGCCGCCTACCGCCAGGTGTTCGAGCGCGACATCCAGAAGGGCTACAGCCTGGTGGTGTGCCCGGTGGAGGCCACCCAGGTGCGCCAGGGCCAGATTTCGATGCGCGAGTTCATTCGCGCCCTGGGCCGCAGCAAGGAGTACCGCCGTCAGTTCTATGGCCGCTTCTCCAACAGCCGGGTGGTGGAGCTGGCCTTCCGCCATTTCCTCGGTCGGGGCATCAGTTCCCGCGAAGAATTCACCACCTACTTCGACATCGTGAGCTCCCAGGGCCTCAACGGCCTGGTGGATTGCCTGGTGAACTCGATGGAGTACGCCAGGGTGTTCGGCGAGGAAACCGTGCCCTACC
>JBJTWP010000053.1:0-4915 GCA_046081805.1 Cyanobacteriota bacterium | reverse complement strand
GTCCCCGGCGGCTCACGTTGTCAACGCAGGGCAACCCGAGCACGTAGAGCGCCTCAAGGGGCAGGGTGGGCTCCACGGCCCGCAGGGCCTGAATCTGGCAGCCCACACCAATCGCCAGCACCCTGCGGATGCCGCTGCCCGGCAGCTGCTCCAGCACCTCCAGATTCGGCGAGAGGGTGGGCTTGTTCACCCGGGCGCTGAGCACCTCCTCGGGGGTACGGGCCAGTCGCGGCACCGGCGTGAAGCGGTCCGTGGCGCTCTGACCCACGCAGAGCACGGCGTCCACCAGGCCGGTTTCCAGAGCTCGCACCCCGATGCGGCTCACGATGCCGGTCCACTGGGCCCCGTCGATGGGCTGTCGCAGCCGGGCGGAGACCATCCGCTGGTGAACGCCGAAGTAGAGCTCGTCCTCGTCGCTCAGCCGGCGGCTGCGGCCGTGGGCCCGCTCCTCCATCGCTTCGAAGCGCTGGTGGAGAAAGGCGCAGCTGTCCTTCACATAGGCCACCCAGCGGCTGTCGCAGAGCCCGCACTGGCTGCAGAGCTCCCTGGCGGGATAGACGCTGCCCTTGGCCAGGGGTCGGGCGCGCTCGTGGGGAAGCACAGATGCCATGGATCACAACCTATCGGTTGCCAACGGGAACCAGGGGCCCGGCGGCGACCTGTCCCAGAGTGGCACCCAAATGGTTCTCCTCTCCCCGCCCCCTTCCGCGCCCCGCCGCCGCGAGCGGTTGGCGGTGCGTCTCGGCGCTACGGCCGTGGGTCTGGCCGTGGGTCTGGGGGGCCTGTCCCTGCTCTGGCCCCGGCCCGACCGGTCGCTGGAAACCCGGCAGCAGCTGACGCCGGCGGATCTGGCCAAGCCGCCGCTCCGGCCCGTCACGCTGCTGGTGATCGGTATCGACGCCGATCGCCTCGGCGCCAGCCAGAACGGCGCGGCTCCGCGCGGTCCGGCCAATGCCGACGCCCTGCTGGTGCTGCGGGTCAATCCCGCCGCTGCCGCCCAGGTGCTCAGCCTTCCTCCGGAGCTGGCGGTGCAGCTGCCGGGCCAGACCAGGCCGCAGGTCCTGGGCAGCCTGTACCGGCTCGGCGGCGTCGCCCTGATGGGCGATGCGGTGCGGGACCTGGTGGGCCTGGATCCGACCCAGCCCGACCGCTACCTGGTGCTGAGTCGCTCAGCCCTGCGGGCCCTGGTGGACGGGTTGGGGGGCCTGGAGGCCAATCCACCCCAGGCCATGCGCTACCGCGACCGGAGCCAGAACCTCAGCATCGATCTGCAGGCGGGTCTGCAGCGGCTGGGGGGGCGCGAGGTGGAGCAGCTCGTGCGGTTCCGCGACCCGCTTCGTCCCCAGCAGAGCCGGATCGACGATCAGCAGGAAGTGATGCGCGGCTTGCTGCGGGCCCTGGGGCGGCCAGCCCAGCTGCCCAATCTGCCGGGGCTGGTGACCAGTCTCAAACCAGCGGTGAGCACCAACCTCAGTGACACCGAAACCCTCAGCCTGCTGGCGGCTGCCCTGCAGCAGGGCGAGGCACTGCAGTTCAGCAGCGTGCCCCTCAGTCCGGTGAAGGCCAGCCACGGCCCCCTGCGCCAGCTGAGTCCAGCCGCTGTCCAGCCGCTGTGGCCGCCGCCTCAGCCCATCACCCCCTGAGCCGCCAGGGCCCACCGCAGCTCCAACCCGTCGTCGTCCTGGCCCTCCGGCCGATCAGGCGCCAGCGCCCCCAGCCAGGGGAGGGCCTCCAGGCGCCGCCGCTCCGGCTGCCAGGGTTCGCCCCACTGGATCAGGCCGAGCAGGGGAACCTGATGCTGGCGCAGCAGCGCGGTGGTGGCGGCGGCGGCGCCCGTGTCGAGCTGGGCGACGTCCAGCAGCAGCAGCGTGGGCTGGCGCCAGGCCCCCAGCGCCTGGGCCCAGGGACAGCCATCCCCCAGGGCCAGGCCGGGATCCACCCCCAGCCAGACCAGGCCCCCGGCCGAGCCGGCTGCGGCCAGCAGCGCCAGGGCCCGGTCGGGCTGCTGCAGTGGGGCCAGGGCCGGCAGTAGCGGCAGCCCCAGGGAGCGGGCCAGCGGGGGGGCGGCCAAGGCCAGGCGCGCGGTCACCTCGGCCGCCGAACCGGCCGCCACCAGCACCAGCGGCCGCGCTTCATGAAGGCCAGAAAACGTCATCGTTGTACGCACTGGATGGACCGACTCGCTTCTACGATCAAGTCTCAGCCGCCGCGTCCGCTGCCGCCGTGACCAGTTTCATGACCGTTGATCGGCTGGCTCAGGTAGGACGCGCTCCGCACACCAACCACGACAGCCGTCGCCTGCGTCTGTTCAGCGGCACCGCCAACCCCGATCTGGCCAGGGAGATCGGCGCCTACCTGGGCGTTCCCGATGGCCCGCGGGTGATCAAGCGCTTCGCGGATGGCGAAACCTATATCCAGATCCAGGAGTCGATTCGGGGCTGCGACGTGTTTCTGGTGCAGCCCACCTGCGCTCCGGTGAACGATCACCTGATGGAGCTGCTGATCATGGTGGACGCCTGCAAGCGGGCCTCAGCCCGCCAGGTCACCGCCGTGATCCCCTACTACGGCTACGCCCGCGCCGACCGCAAGACCGCCGGGCGCGAGTCGATCACCGCCAAGCTGGTGGCGAACCTGCTCACCAAGAGCGGGGTGGACCGGGTGCTGGCCATGGATCTGCACTCCGCCCAGATCCAGGGTTATTTCGACATCCCCTGCGACCACATCTACGGCTCCCCGGTTCTGGTGGATTACATCCGAACCCGGGCCCTGGGCGAGGTCGTGGTCGTGTCACCGGATGTGGGGGGCGTGGCGCGGGCCCGAGCCTTTGCCAAGCAGATGATCGACGCGCCACTGGCGATCATCGACAAGCGCCGGGCCGGCCACAACGTGGCCGAGAGTCTCACGGTGATCGGTGATGTGGCGGGCAAAACCTCGGTCTTGATTGACGACATGATCGACACCGGCGGCACCATCTGCCAGGCCGCCAGGCTGCTGCGTCGCAACGGTGCCGCCCGGGTGGTGTGCTGCGCCACCCACGCCGTGTTCTCGCCACCGGCGGTGGAGCGCCTCTCGGAACCCGGTCTGTTCGAGGAGGTGGTGGTCACCAATTCGATCCCGCTGTCGGAGCAGCGCCGCTTCCCCCAGCTGCGGGTGCTCTCCGTGGCCACCATGCTGGGCGAAGCGATCTGGCGGATCCATGAGGAGAGCTCGGTGAGTTCGATGTTCCGCTGATCGCGAGTCGTGTTCGCAACCCGTCGGTGCGGCCAGCCACGCGGCCTGAGCCGCTCCCGCGCCGCCCGCCTGGCGGGAATCAGCTTCGGGCTCCTGGCCACCATCGGGCCACCGCTGGCCCTGGTGGTCCTGCCGGCCCGGGCCCAGACGCTGCCACCCCCGCCGCCGCTGGCGCCGCCCCTGCCTCTGCCGCTGGCGCTCCAGCCCCTGCCTCCGCCCCCGCAGGGGCTGCGGTCCCTGCCTCCAGCCGCAGAGGGGCTGCGGCGCCCCGTCAATCCCCAGCAGCGTCGGATCGGGGTCTGGCTCACCAATAGTCCCAGCCCCCTGTACTACGACCCCGGCCGGATCGAGCGAGCCGTGGCGGAACTGGCCGATGCCGGCTTCAACACGCTCTACCCAAACGTTTGGAGCCGCGGCACCACCTTCCACCGCTCGCGCTACGCGCCGATGGAACCGGAATTGGAGCGCAGCAACGCCAACCTGGATCCCATCTGCCGCTTCACGGCCGCCGCCCATCGCCGCGGTCTGGAGGTGGTGCCGTGGTTTGAGTACGGCCTGATGGAGCCCGCCGAGGCGCTGGTGGTGCGCCAGAGGCCGGAGTGGGTGCTGCAGCGCCGCGATGGCAGCAGCGTGGTCGAGCTGCACGGCAAGCCGATGGTGTGGCTCAATCCAGCCCATCCCGGCGTGCGGGACCGTTTCCTCGGCCTGATCAGCGAGATCGTGCAGCGCTGCGGCGTGGATGGGGTGCAGCTGGACGACCATTTCGCCTGGCCGGTGGAGCTGGGCTACGACGACTACACCCGCAGCCTCTACCGCGCCGACACCGGCAAGGACCCGCCCCTCGACCACAGCGACCGGGCCTGGATGCGCTGGCGCCGACACCGGCTCACCGACCTGCTGCGGGCCCTGCGCACCCGGCTGCAGAGCATCCCGGCGGCGGGAGGGCAGCCGCAGCGGCGGGTGATCAGCCTCTCGCCCGGTCCGTTCCGTTTCGCCTACAACAACTGGCTCCAGGACTGGGAACTCTGGGCCCTGGGCCAGCTGATCGACGATGTGGTGGTTCAGAACTACGCCTACTCCGTGGCGGGCTTCGCCAAGGACCTCAACCAGCCGGCACTGCTCAAGGCTCGCCAATGGGGCCTGCCGGTGGAGATCGGCATCCTGGCCGGTTTCGGCGGTCGCACCCCCGCCATGGCCACCGTGGCCGAGAAGACCCGCCTGTCCCTGGAGCGGGGCCATGGCGTGATCTTCTTCTATTGGGAAGGGCTGTGGGGCCAGCATGCCGGTCCAGAGGGGCCCCAGCTGCGCCGTCTGGGATTCCGCCAGCTGCTGCGCGGCAGCTGAATCGCGGCTAAATCGCGGCTGAGTCTGGTGGCAGCTGAGCTCAGGCCCCACCCAGGCACTGCTCCACCACCTCGCGGGTGTTGGTGGAGAGCGGGGCGGCGGCGAGCTGCTGCAGGGCTTCGCCCATGGGGGCCTGGCGCCCGGCGCCGTAGCTCCGCCAGCGGCTGAACACCTTGGCCAGGCGGGAAGCGGTGATCGGGTTGCGCTGATCCAGCGCGGCGATCTGCTCGGCCATGAAGCGGTAGCCGCTGCCGTCGGCGGCATGGAACACCGGGGCATTGCCCGCCAGCCCCCCCAGCACCGCCCGCACCGAGTTGGGGGCCGCCGGATCGAAGCGGGG
>JBJTWP010000052.1:0-5941 GCA_046081805.1 Cyanobacteriota bacterium | reverse complement strand
GCCGCCGAGGCCGAAGGCCAGCACCACGGCGAACAGGGAGGAGAGCAGGCGTTGCAACACGGTGATCAGCGCAGGGAGTAGAGCGAGAGGAAGAAGGCGATCGCCAGGGCGAAGGCGCCGAAGATCAGCACGTTCTTCTGGCCCGGGGTGAGTCGATTCACGCCCAGCCCGTAGTTCAGGTTCTCTTCGAACCCGCTGGGCTTGTCGCGTGGGCCGATGTCCTTGAACGCCCCCACCTTGCTGCGACACACGGGGCAGCGAAAGCTGAGGGGATCGAGCTCCAGAAACGGAGTTCCGGGCTCGATCCCCACTTTCTTCACCCCCTCGGCGGGGTCATAGACGAAGCCGCAGCTGCGGCACTCGAAGCGGTGGGTGGAGGGGTCGGCCGCTGCTGCCGCAGGGGCTGGTGTGTCCGGGGCGGGCGTCAGGGCTTGACCCGTGGTCTCACCATCGCCCTGGCCCGCAGGCTGATCAGTGGCCTGACCGGAGGTCTGATCGGAGGTCTGATCGGTGGCCTCAGCGGAGGTCAGCTCCGCCGCTGTCGCGGATTCGCCTGAAGCCTCGTTCATTGCTGCACCCTGGCGTCAGCGGAACTCTATCCAGGCCCCAAGGTGGATCTGGTGGGTGCCAGACTGGCTTCCACGCATGGCTGTGTGAATGTTCGTTCTCCCGGGCTACGACGCCTTCCTCGGCTTCCTGCTGATCTCGGCGGCGGTGCCCGTGTTGGCGCTGGTCGCCAACAAGCTGCTCTCGCCCAACAGTCGCAATGGTGAGCGCGAGCTCACCTATGAATCGGGCATGGAGCCGATCGGCGGCGCCTGGATCCAGTTCAACATCCGGTATTACATGTTCGCCCTGGTCTTCGTCATCTTCGATGTGGAGACCGTCTTCCTCTACCCCTGGGCGGTGGCGTTCCACCGGCTCGGGCTTCTCGCCTTCATCGAGGCCCTGATCTTCATTGCCATCCTGGTGGTGGCCCTTGCCTACGCCTGGCGCAAGGGCGCCCTCGAGTGGAGCTGACCTGATGACCCCCTCCCCTTCCGTTCCTTCCGCCATGGCTGAGGCCCCCTCGATCGGCGCCCTCCGCGAGCTGCGCGCGGCCAGTTGCGGCCCGGTGGGTGCGCCCCAGGTCACCGCCGACCTGTCGGAGAACGTGATCCTCACCACCCTCGACGACCTGCACAACTGGGCACGCCTGAGCAGTCTCTGGCCGCTGCTCTATGGCACCGCCTGCTGCTTCATTGAATTCGCCGCCCTGATCGGCTCCCGTTTCGACTTCGATCGCTTTGGTCTGGTGCCCCGATCCAGCCCGCGCCAGGCCGATCTGCTGATCGTGGCCGGCACGGTGACCATGAAGATGGCGCCGGCCCTGGTCCGGCTCTACGAGCAGATGCCTGAGCCCAAGTACGTGATCGCCATGGGTGCCTGCACGATCACCGGCGGTATGTTCTCCGCCGACTCCACCACCGCCGTGCGGGGCGTCGACAAGCTGATCCCGGTGGACCTCTACCTGCCCTGCTGTCCGCCCCGGCCTGAGGCGATCTTCGATGCGGTGATCAAGCTGCGCAAGAAGGTGGGCAACGAAGCGCTGGCGGAGCGGGGCAATCTGCTGCCCACCCATCGCTATTGCACCGTCAGCCATCAGATGAAGGCCGTTGAGCCGATCGTCGATGGTCGCTACCTGCGGGCTGAAACCCAGCAGAAGGCCCTGGCCGCTGCCAGCGGCCTTCCCCTGGCCGCTGTTGAGACGGCCGCCGAACCCGTCACCGCCGCCCCCAACGCCTGAGCCAAGCCATGCCCGACGCGATGATTCCCGCCCCTGAGGGCGCCGCTGCCGTGAGCCAGTGGCTCACCAGCCAGGGCTTCGATCACGAACGGCTTCCCGCCGATCACCTTGGTGTGGAGGTGATCAGCGTGGAGCCGGCCTTTCTGCAGTTGATCGCCGCGGCCCTCAAGGCGGCCGGCTTCGACTACCTGCAATGCCAGGGCGGCTATGACGAAGGTGCTGGTGGTCGGCTCGTCAGCTTCTACCACCTGGTGAAGCTGGCCGCCCTGGCCGACCAGGTGGCCGCTCCGCTCTCGCCAGCTGGGACATCCCAGGCCCTACCGGCCACCTCCAGGCCAGAGGAAGTCAGGATCAAGGTGTTCCTGTCCCGCAATGGGGAGCTTACGGTTCCCAGTCTTTACGGGTTGTTCCGTGGTGCTGACTGGCAGGAGCGTGAAACCTTTGACATGTATGGCATTCGCTACGAGGGCCATCCTCACCCCAAGCGGTTGTTGATGCCTGAAGATTGGAAGGGCTATCCGCTGCGCAAAGACTATGTGCAGCCTGATTTCTATGAGATGCAGGACGCTTACTGATCCTGCCCATCAGCGATCGACCCTCAGTGATCACTGAGACGATCACTGAGACTTGCCTTCAGCCATCTCGGCGGTGCTGCCTGTAGAAGCGCATCACCGCCACAGCGACGCTGCGGGGGTCGTGGTGCAGGGTGGCCGTGGGTCTGGCCCCCTGTAGCGGGGCGAGCATCACTTCATAACCCTGGGCACGTAGTTCGCGCGCATTGCAGCGCACCGGTTCAGCCCCCCGTTGCCGGTAGTGCTCCACCAACGTTGAATCGCCGAGCTCGTCCTGGGCCAACACGGCGGTGAACAGGCGTTGCTCCACGCCGAGGCTGGCCAGCTGGGCCTCAATGGCCCGCAGGTGGCCGGCCACATCCAGGCCATCGGTTTCGCCGGGCTGGGTCATCAGGTTGCAAACGTAGAGGCGAGGAGCCCTGCTGGCGCTGATGGCGCTCACCAGCTCAGGCACCAGCAGGTTGGGCAGCAGGGATGTGTAGAGGCTGCCGGGCCCGAGCAGGATCAGATCGGCGTGGGCGATGGCCTCCAGGGCGCGGGGCAGGGCGGGTGGTCGCTCCGGCACGCAGCCCAGCCGCACGATCGGGCTTGGGGCATGGCCGATCTGGGATTCCCCCTCGATCCGTTGCCCGTTTTCCAGTTCGGCCCAGAGGCGTACATCGGCATTGGTGGCTGGCACCACCTGGCCCTGTACCGCCAGCACCCGGCTGGAGGCGGTGATCGCCGCCTCCAGACTGCCGGTGATGGCGGTGAGGGCGGAGAGGAACAGATTTCCGAAGCTGTGACCCTCCAGACCACTGCCGGCCTTGAAGCGGTACTGGAACAACCGGGTGAGCAGGGGCTCCTCGGTGGAGAGGGCCGCGAGGCAATTGCGGATGTCGCCCGGAGGCTGCACCCCGAGCTCACGCCTCAGTACGCCGCTGCTGCCGCCGTCATCGGCCACGGTGACGATGGCCGTGATGTTGCCGCTGTAGCGCTTCAGGCCGCTCAGCAGGGTGGAGAGCCCGGTGCCCCCGCCGATGGCCACGATGTTGGGTCCCCGGTTCAGGCGGCGTTGGGCCACCAGCGCATCCACCAGCACCGTGCCCTTTTCCGGGGCGAGGGCCTGCTGGATCGTGCCGAAGCTGCGGCTCTGGCCGAGCCAGATCAGGCCGGCGCCGATCACCAGCACCAGCGGGCCGGTGATTTCCCGGGGCAGCACCGTGGTGAGGTTGCGCAGCAGCCACTGGATCGAGGCCAGTGTCCAGTAGATCGGCTGCAGGTCGGCCCAGACGGCTGCGCCCAGCAGGGCCAGCACCAGGCCGATGCCCGAGGTGAGCATCCAGCGCTTCACCACCAGACCGGGTTGCAGCCAGCGCACCGCCCGGCGCGAGCGGCTCATCAGGTCCCGCTGCCGCAGATCGCCCCGCCCCACCCAGCTGGGTCGACGAAGCGGTACCCGCCGCCGGCGGGCCGGGGACGAGCTGGGGTCCGGGCCGGAGGCACTCAACGGGGCGTGGGACGCTGCCGCAGTTGGCGTGACTCTAGGGATCTCGCCCGGTCCGGTCCAGTCGCCCGATCCGTTCCAGACCCCACAATGGAGCGACGCCGCGCCGCTGGTGCCCGATGGCTGCGCCCGTTGCCGAGCTGCAGGGAGTGGAGGTTCGCTGGGGCTCCCGCGCCGTTCTGGATGGTGTGGATCTGGTGCTCGATCCCGGAGAGCGCCTGGTGGTGGTGGGCCCCTCCGGTGCTGGGAAGAGCACGATCCTGCGGGTGCTGGCCGGCCTGCTGCTGCCCACCGCTGGCGTGCTCCGTCTCCACGGTGAGCCCCAGAGCTACCTGCGCCTCGACCAGCGCCATCCCCCGGATGTGCGTCTGGTGTTCCAGAACCCGGCGCTGCTGGGTTCGCTCACGGTGCGGGAGAACGTCGGTTTTCTGCTCTACCGCTGCTCCCGGCTCAGTGACCAGGAGATTCGCGGGCGGGTGCGGCAGGCCCTGGAGGCGGTAGGGCTTGCCGGGATTGAGGAGCAGTTGCCCGGCGAGCTCAGCGGTGGCATGCAGAAGCGGGTGAGTTTTGCTCGGGCGCTGATCAATGACCCCTCGATCCCCTCCAGCCAGACGCCGCTGTTGCTGTTTGATGAGCCGACGGCTGGTCTGGATCCGGTGGCCTGCACCCGCCTCGAAGACCTGATCGTGCGCACCACGGCGATGACCCAGGCGACGTCCGTGGTGGTGAGCCATGTGCACAGCACGATTGAGCGCACGGCCCAGCGCGTCGTGCTGCTCTACGAGGGGCTGTTCCGTTGGAGCGGCAGCCTGGACGAGTACCGCACCACCCCCGATCCCTACGTGGCCCAGTTCAGGAGCGGTAGTCTGCGCGGGCCGATGCAGCCTGCGGAGCACTGAATCATGCGCCGCAGTGTGCGCGAGGCAATCGTCGGATTCTCGCTGCTCGCGGCCATCGCCAGTGCCTTGGGCTTGACGTACTGGCTGCGGGGCCTGTCCCTGGCGCGCAACACCTGGTCGCTGCAGGTGCGCTTCGAGGAGGCGGAGGGATTGGCGGAGCGATCACCGGTGGTGTACCGGGGGGTGTTGGTGGGCAATGTGCGCAGCGTGCGCGTCACCCCTGAAGCCGTGCTGGCGGAGCTGGAGATCAATAAGCCAGACCTGCGTCTGGCCAGGCCTGTGGTGGCCGAGATCGGTGAGGCCACCCTGCTCGGTGGCGAGGCCCAGGTGAAGCTGATAGCCGCTCCGGTTCCGTTGCCGCCTGGCAGTCCGGGGCCTGGTTCCCGTCACTGCGATTCGGCGCGGATGCTCTGCAATGGCAGTCAGATCCGTGGTGTCGCCGGCGCCACCCTGGAGAGCGTCACGGCCTTGATGCAGAAGCTTCTGGAGCAGGGCGACAGGGAAAGGCTGGTGAGCAAGTTCGCCAATGTGGCGGTGAGCTTTGATCAGACCTCCAGGCAGGCCTCCGTGTTCATGCGGGACGGCCAGGAGCTGGTGAAGCAGTTGGAGGCGTCGGTGCGCAAGGCCCAGCCCACCATCGTCAACCTCAACGCCACCACGGCCCACGCCCGCAGCCTGATGGCCGCGCTCGACAATCCCAAAACCGTGGCAGACCTGCAGAAAACGGTGGCCAATGCCGAAAAGCTCACGGCCCGCTGGGAAGCCGTGGGCGGTGACGTGAACAAGGTCACCGCCGATCCCCAGTTCATGAACGGGGTGCGCAGCGTGGCCATCGGGCTGGGCAAGTTCTTCGACGAGCTCTACCCCGCCCAGACCGCTGCCGCCCGGGAGAAGGAGAAGGCCGCCAACGACAATTCTCCGCGGGAGCAGCCCGGCAAGCCGCAGCCGCAGGCCTATCCCCTGCCGGCGTCCCGCTGACTCACACCCCGGCGATGGCCTCCAGGGCCATGGCGGCGATCGCCTGATCGCTGGCCTTGGGCAGCTGCACGTATTTCCCCCCCGCGGCTTCGGCCAGGTCCTTGCCCATGCCGCTGCCGATGAACTTGCGCTCGGTGTCGATCACCAGCAGCTTGATCCCCAGGGCCCGGTAGCGGCTGGCCACCTGCTTCACCTCCTCCTTGAGGTCCACCGGCTCCTC
>JBJTWP010000051.1:0-2837 GCA_046081805.1 Cyanobacteriota bacterium | reverse complement strand
GCCCTTGCGGGTGGTCACCTGGCGCAGCTCGGGCACCATCACCACGGCACTCACCTTTGCCTTGTCGGCCTGCTCCTCAAGTTGGCCAAGGGCCACTGGGGAGAGCAGCTTCACCTGGCTGGCCACTTGCTTGAGCGGATGATCGGAGAGGTAGAAGCCCACCAGCTCCTTCTCCAGCCGCAGCTTCTCGGTGGGCGGGTAGTCGGCCACCGGCGCTGCCTTGGGGGCGGTGCTGAGATCACCGCTGAGTCCAGCGACGGCCGATCCGGCCTGCCCATCGCTGCCGCCAGCACCGCCACCGAACAGGTCGAACAGATTGCCCTGGCCGCTGGCCCGATCCTTGGCGCGGGAGCTTGCCCAATCCAGCACCAGATCCAGATCCGCCATCAACTGGGCCCGGTTGGCGCTGGGCTCCAGGCCATCCAGGGCGCCGGAGTGGATCAGGGCCTCCAGGGCCCGGCGGTTGAGCTGCTGCGAGGGCAGGCGATCGCAGAGATCGGCCAAACAGCGGAAGGGGCCATCGCTCTGGCGCGCCTCGATCAGCTGGCGGATCGCCCCCTCACCGAGATTGCGCACCGCCGAGAGGCCGAACAGGATGCGCTTGTCCACCGGCGTGAAATCAATGCCGGAGGCATTCACATCGGGCGGCATCACCTCGATGCCCATGGCATTGGCATTGGCGATGTAGCGCTGCACCTTGGTGCTGTCGCCCGCATTCACCGTGAGTAGGGCGGCCATGTAGGCCACCGGATAGTGGGTCTTGAGGTACGCCGTCTGGTACGTGACGGCGCCATAGGCGGTGGAGTGGCTCTTGTTGAAGCAGTACTCAGCAAACAGC
Source organism: Cyanobacteriota bacterium (assembly GCA_046081805.1). GTDB lineage: Bacteria > Cyanobacteriota > Cyanobacteriia > PCC-6307 > Cyanobiaceae > UBA5018. Next base: position 1,999 of record JBJTWP010000051.1, on the reverse strand, counting down.
ACCATCTGCTCGAACAGCGCTTCCGCAACGCGCGGATCCACGCCCCGCTCGCTGGCACCCTTCACGAAGAGGTCCTGGTGTTTCTCCATCTCGCTCTTCTTCTTCTTGCCCATGGCGCGCCGCAGCAGATCGGCTTCACCGAGGGAATAGCCAGCGAGATCCTGAGCGATCTTCATGATCTGCTCCTGATACACCATGATGCCATAGGTTTCCCTGAGGATGGGCTCCAGCTTGGCGTGGGCGAACTCAATCGCCTCACGGCCATGCTTGCGGTTGATGAACTTGGGAATCAGGCCCGCATCGAGAGGTCCGGGGCGATAAAGGGCCAGGATCGAGGAGATGTCTTCCAGGGATGAGGGCTTGAGATCGCGCACAATTTGGCGCATGCCGCTCGATTCCAGCTGGAAGATGCCTTCCAGATCACCACGGGCGAGCAGACCGTAGGTGCCGGGATCATTCAGGGGGAGATCATCGGGGTCGACTACAGCTCCAGTGCTGTCCTTCACCAGATCGACAGTCTTGTCGATCATGGTGAGGTTCTTGAGGCCGAGGAAGTCCATCTTCAGCAGGCCCATCGACTCCACATCTTCCATGAAGTACTGGGTGATCACCTGGCCGTCGTTGTTGCGCTGCAGTGGCACCACCTCATCCAGGGGGTCGGCGGCGATCACCACGCCGGCGGCATGCACCCCGAAGGTCTTGTTGGTGCCCTCGATGCGCATGGCCATGTCCACCCAGCGCTTCACCTGGGGATCATTGAGATATTTCTCGCGGAATTCTGGCGCCGGCGTGTCCTCGCCAATCATCTCCTTGAGCTTGGCGGGCTTGCCGCGCACCACCGGGATCAATTTGGCCAGGCGGTCGGCATCGCCGTAGGGAATATCCAACACCCTGGCCACATCCTTGAGCACCGCCTTGGAGGTCATGCGGTTGAAGGTGATGATCTGGGCCACCTTGTCTTCACCGTAGCGGCGAGTCACGTAGTCGATCACTTCCCCCCGTCGTTCGATGCAGAAGTCGGTGTCAATATCCGGCATCGACTTGCGTTCCGGATTGAGGAAGCGCTCGAACAGCAATCCGTTCTGCACGGGATCGATGTTGGTGATGCCGAGCGCGTAGGCCACCAGCGAGCCGGCCGCCGATCCCCGACCCGGCCCCACCGGAATACCATGTTCACGGGCATAGCGAATGTAATCCCACACCACCAGGAAGTAGGTGGGGAAGCCCATCTGCTCCATCACCTGCAGTTCGAAGCGCAGCCGCTCGCCGTAGTCGCTCTCGATGGGGTCGGCCGGACCCAGTCTGAGCCGATCGCGCAGGCCATTCTCGGCCACCTGGCTGAGGTAGCTCACGGCGGTATGGCCCTCGGGAATCGGAAAGCGGGGCATCTGATAACGGCCGAGGATGTCGTAGTCCTCCACCTTCGCGGCCACCTTGACCGTGTTGGCCACCGCCTCGGCAATCACTGCATCGGGGAGGTGGTCGCGAAACAGGCCAAGCATCTCCTGTTCCGTCTTGATGTATTCGGTGCCCGTGTAGCGCAGGCGCTTTTCATCGCTGATCAGCTTGCCGGTGAGCACACACAGCAACGCATCGTGGGCCTCCACATCCCCCACACTCAGATAGTGGGCATCGTTGGTGGCGATCAGGGCGATCCCCAGTTCGGCGCCGATGCGGGCGATCTCGGTGTTCACGATGCGGTCTTCGAGGCCGCCGTGGTCTTGGATCTCCAGGTAGAAGTCGTCGCCGAACACCTCCTGATACCAGCGCGCCACATCGCGCGCCACATCGGGCCGTCCCTTGAGGATGGCCTGGGGGATCTCGCCACCCAGGCAGGCGGTGGCCACGATCAGCCCTTCGCTGTACTGGCGCAGCAGCTGCTTGTCGATGCAGGCCCGGGCAAAGATGCCGCGCCCGCGTATGCCGCGCAGGTGGCTGATGCTGGTGAGCTTCACCAGGTTGCGGTAGCCCACCGCGTTCTTGGCCAGCACCACCAGGT
>JBJTWP010000050.1:0-2980 GCA_046081805.1 Cyanobacteriota bacterium | reverse complement strand
TGCGCTGGGGGCTCGATCAGTTGCTGCCGCCCGGGCTGCGCCTGATCCATGGACCGGGCTGTCCGGTGTGCGTGACGCCCGCGGAAACGCTCGATGCCGCCCTGCAGCTGGCCCGGCGGCCGGAGCTGATCCTCTGCTCCTACGGCGACATGCTGCGGGTGCCCGGCAGCGCTGGTGACGACCTGCTGGGGGCGCGGGCCAGCGGCGGCGATGTGCGCCTGCTCACCTCACCGCTGCAGGCCCTGGCGCTGGCCCGCAGTCATCCCCAGCGGCAGGTGGTGTTTCTGGCGGTGGGCTTTGAAACCACCGCGCCGGCCACGGCCCTGCTGGCCCGCCAGGCCGTGGCGGCGGGGATCACCAACCTCACGCTGCTGGTGGCCCACGTGCGGGTGCCGCCGGCGATGGCGGCGATCTTGGCGGCCGAGGGCAACCAGGTGCAGGGTTTTCTGGCGGCGGGCCATGTGGGGGCCGTGATGGGCCTGGCGGAGCTGGAGCAGCTGGTGGCCCGCAGCCGGGTGCCGGTGGTGGTGAGCGGCTTTGAGCCGCTGGAGATCCTCACCGGAGTGCTGCGCTGCGTGGAGCAGCTGGAGGCGGGGGAGGCGCGGGTGCAGAACGCCTACGGCCGGGTGGTGCGGGAGCGCGGCAACGCCGAGGCCCAGGCCCTGCTGGAGGCCGTGTTCGCCGTGGTGGATCAGCCCTGGCGCGGGCTGGGGGTGCTGCCGCAGGCAGGCCTGGCGTTGCGGGGCCGCTACCGGCACCTGGATGGCCGGGAGCGCTTTGCGGAGCTCTGCCGCCTGCCCAGCCGGGAGCCCCAGCCCGCCAACCCCTGCATCGCCGGCCTGATCCTGAAGGGCCGCGCCAGCCCGTGCGACTGTCCGGCCTTCGGCAGCCGCTGCACCCCCGAGCACCCGTTGGGGGCGCCGATGGTGTCGAGCGAGGGCAGCTGTGCCGCCTACCACCGCTACCGCGCCCCCAGGGCGGCAGCTGCTCCGGCGGCATGAGCGAGCGGATCCAGCTGGCCCATGGGGGCGGCGGCACGCTGATGCAGCAGCTGATCGAGCGGGAACTCAAGCTGCTCTATGCCGATCCCGGGGCGGTGCTGCACGACGCTGCCGCCCTGGATCTGCCGGCGGGGCGGCTGGCGTTCAGCACCGACGGCTACGTGGTGCAGCCCCTGGAGTTTCCCGGCGGCGACATCGGCAGCCTGGCGATCACCGGCACCGCCAACGACCTGGCGATGGCGGGCGCGCGGCCCCTGCACCTGAGCGTGGGCCTGATCCTGGAGGAGGGTCTGGAGCTGGCGCTGCTGCGCCGGGTGGTGCGCTCGATGCGGAGGGCCGCTGAACACTGCGCCGTGCAGGTGATCACCGGTGACACCAAGGTGGTGGAGCGCGGCAAGGCCGATGGGGTGTTCATCACCACCAGCGGCATCGGCCTGGTGGAGGCCGCGCCGGATCCCCATCCCACGGCGATCCGCCCCGGCGATCAGCTGCTGGTGAGCGGGGATCTGGGCCGCCATGGGGTGGCGATCCTGGCGGCGCGCCATGGCCTGGAGCTGCGGCCGCCGGTGCTGAGCGACTGTGCGCCGCTCTGGCCGCTGGTGCAGCGGTTGCTGGCCGCGGGCGTTCGGCCCCACTGTCTGCGCGATCTCACCCGTGGCGGCCTGGCCAGCGCCCTGCAGGAACTGGCCGCCGCGGCTGGATGCCCCGTGCTCATCCAGGAGGAGCGGCTGCCGGTGATCGAGCCGGTGCGGCGCACCTCCGAGCTGCTGGGCTTCGAGCCGCTGCATCTGGCCAACGAGGGGCGGTTCGTGGCCGTGGTGGCGCCGGAGCAGGGTACGGCCGCCCTCCAGGTGCTCGAACCCGGCGGCGGCGTCTGGATCGGCGAAGTGCTGGGGCCGCCGCGCAACGCTGCTCTGGGCGAGAGGGGGCGGGTGGTGTTGCGCACGGCCCTGGGCACCGAGCGGCTGCTGTTGCCGCTGAGCGGCGAGCTCCTGCCCCGCATCTGTTAAGCCAAACCACAACGGCGCGTCCCCAAATGGGGGCAATCGACGGAATGGGCAGGTCTGATTCCTAGCTTTGGCCAAGGCGTCCCGGGGGCCCTTGGATCTCACCCCCTTTCTCGGCAGTCTGGAGGGCACCACCCTCGATCAGGTGCTGCTGTCCGTGGCGATCAGCGGCAAGGTGGCCATTGCGATGAAGGGGCGGTTTCTGCTGCGGGCCGTGTGCGAATCGTTTCAGGACCGCAGCCGCATCGGCTGCGCCGTCACCGATGAACCCACCTGCCTGCATTACCTGACCCAGGAACCCTATGAACTGTTGATCTGCACCGACTATCTGGAGAGCGGCAGCGGTTTCGAACTGGCCCGCAAGGCGCGGGAGGCCCAGGCCAGCATCAAGGTGGTGGTGCTGGCCCTGGGGGATGTGATCCCCACCCAATATGTGGAGGCGCCCTGGCTGGAAGCTGTGGTGGCGGAGGCCGACTTCATCGGGGATCAGCGGCCGCTGCAGGCGGCGGTGATCGCCGTGATGGGGCATCACTCCTACCGGAGCCCTTCACTGCGCTCCGGCAACCTGCCCTATCTGAGTTGTCCGCGGCTCACCAAACGCGAGTATCAGGTGCTCGATCTGCTGGCCAGCGGCCTCACCGACAAGGAAATTGCCGAACAACTGGTGGTGAGTGAGGAGACGGCCCGCACGTACACCAAGCGACTGCTGCGAGCCCTGGATGTCAACAACCGGCTCCAGGCGGTGCTCAAGGGCATGCGGTGCGGCATGGTTCAGCTCTGAGAAGGTGCTGGTTTGAGAAGGTGCTGGTTTGAGAAGGTGAAGCGTTGGGAAGGTGGAGCGTCGAGATGGTGCGGCATTGATCGGTGCCGATTGTCCCCGCATGGGGGGCTCGCTGGCTGGGTCCTCCGGCGCACAGTGGTGCCGCCGCCCCAAGCGCCATGACCCAAGCCCCGGCCCTCACGATCGGCGAA
>JBJTWP010000049.1:0-9283 GCA_046081805.1 Cyanobacteriota bacterium | reverse complement strand
GCCGTGGCCGCCGGGGAGAGGCTGCGGTGGTTGTTGGCCATGTCGGCCGCCCAGGCCTGCAGGCCATGGAAGTTCCAGGTGCCGGTGATCGGCAGCAGGCCGATCACGCCCACCAGCAGGACGAGGTCGCCGATGCGCTTGGTGAGGAAGGCGTCCCGCGCCCCCTTCACCACCAGCGACTGGTTGTACCAGGTGCCCACGATCAGGTAGGTGCCGAGGGTGAGCAGCTCCAGCAGCACGTAGCTGAAGAAGATCGAGTCGGTGATCACCAGGGCGCAGAGGCCGGCCTCGAAGAAGCTGAGGGAGCCGAAGAAGCGGGGCCAGCCCCAGTCCATCTCCAGGTAGCCGATGGCAAAGATCTGGGTGAGCACATGCACGCCGGTGATCACCGTCATGGCGATCAGGGCGGGCTCGGTGATCAGGCCGTCGAAACCCACCCTGAGCCCGGCGGTGTCGAGCCAGGTCCAGCCGAAGCTCAGGGGCCGGTAGAGGGCATCGGCGCCGGCGGCGGCGTTGGTGTGCAGTCCCACCAGGGCCAGCGTGCTGTGCACGAAGGCCAGCGTGACGAAGAGCAGGTTCACGTAGCCGCTGGGGCGCGGCCCCGTGCGGGCGATCAGGCCGGGCGACCAGAGGAAGGACGCAACTGATCCCACCAGTGGGTACAGGGGCACCAGCCAGGCCGTCTGGGCGAAGGAGACGGTCATCAAATCCAGGCGTGGAGATGAGTTGGCCGCAAACAATAGGGTTACCCAACTCCCCGTGGGGGCCAGCGGCTGTGACGTTTTCTATGGCCCCAAACAGAAATCCTGATCAAACGTTCGGAACGCCGACATGAACAAAAGGCGCGATGAGTACAAATACCCATCACTCCTCGGCGGGGCCGGTTGCCGGCGCTCAGGCCGCGTCGTCGTCGTGGGCGATGCGGTTGTAGAGAAAATCCAGGGCGCTGTTACGCAATTCGTAATAGCGCGGATCTTCCATGATGTCCTCCCGGCTGCGGGGCCGGGGCGGAACAGGACAAGCAACGAGGCGTTGAAAACCAAGGCCATGGCGAGACAACTGCCGCTCAGCAGCAGGGCAGCAACTCAGCGGTGACCTTGCAAATACTGTGCTTTGGAGGGCATTAGAACCAGAGTGCGCAAAGCGTAGGGGCCACCGTTCAGAAGTGGTTTGGGGTGATGTGGGGGCAAGTCTGATTGGGCTGATCAGCCTGCATGATCACCGCCCCACAAATTGGGTGGTGGGTCTTCATACCAGCCGATGTATCGAATGAACGCCCACTGCTTCGTGCATGGCTGCTAAACCTCAGCTCTCCTGGAGACCAAGGCCTGTGGATTGCCACCACAGGCTTTTTCTTGCCTTCGCACCGCCGTGAATGCCGCTATTCAGTGCCATCAAAAAACCGGCTGTCGGGCCCAGGGCCCACAGCCGGTGAGGAGGGATCGGGGTTTGAACCCTGGCGGTTCAGGCCTCCAGGTAGTCGATCACCCGCTGCGAGAGCTTGCGGATCGCCGCATTGGCGCGGCGCTCGATGCCCCGGGCCGTGTCGCGGGTCACGCCCAGCTCGCGAGCCACGGCGCAGAGGTTCATGGGGGCATCCCCCTTCATGCCGTAGCGGAGCCGCAGCAGCTCGGCCTCATTGGCCGGCAGCTCAGCCAGCAGGGATTCGAGATCATGGCGCAGATGGGCCTCGGTGAGCAGCTCCGCCGGGGGGGCAGCGCTGCAGCGCAGGTTGTCCATCAGCCGCAGATCCTCCTGGCCGGCATAGGCCGAATCCAGGCTGAGCGGTTCCTGGGCGCGGAACAGGGCCTCACGGATGTCGAGTGGCTTGAGACCGGTGGCCTCCGAGATTTCCGCCAGGGTTGGATTGCGGCCCAGCTCCTGCCAGAGGGCCTGCTGGGCACGGCGCAGCTTGCTGAGCAACTCCACGATGTGCACGGGCAGTCGGATGCTGCGGCTCTTGTCCGCCAGGGCACGGCTGATGCCTTCGCGGATCCACCAGTAGGCATAGGTGGAGAAGCGATAGCCGCGGGCGGGGTCGAAGCGATCCACCGCCTTGATCAGGCCCAGGGTGCCCTCCTGGATCAGGTCTTCGAGTTCCAGCTGGAAATGGGCGTACTTGCGGGCCACGCTCACCACCAGGCGCAGGTTGGCGGTGACCATCCGCTCCTGGGCCCGCTCAGCCCGGCGCAGTTGCTGGCGCAGCTGGGCGGGCGTCACCTTGGCCTCAGCAGCCCAGACCTCACGGCTGGGGGGCTGGCCACCGGCCCGGAGCTTGAGTTCCTCGCCGATCTCGAGCAACTGGCGCCCGCGTTGCACGGCGCGGGCCATGGTGATCTCTTCTTCTGGGGTGAGCAGCGGAATGCGGCCGATGGCACGCAGGTGCTGGCTGAATGCGTCGCAGCCGCCGCGAGGGAGCTTCTGTGGCGCAGGCATCGGGAGGGATGTCCGGAGAAGTCGGGCAAAGCTAAAGACTTTTGATTCAGGTTGGTGGTGGTTGGCGCTCAATCTGAGCAGTTCCAATCGGCTCGATCAGCCCCACTGATCAGTCGCCAAATCCGGCCGTCAGGGGCGGCCCCTGATGCGGTAAGTCGCCAGGCCCGAGCACAGCGACCCTGGGCAGAATTCCAAGCAGAAGGGTGCCGCTTCGCGCAATCCCCCTGTTGCAACAGGTTGGGGGCCGGCTGGGACAGGGGAAAAGGCACAGTCAGCAAAAAGCCGGGGTTGGCCAAAGGCTCCCCGGCGAACTGAATACCTCAATGGCAGCGTTGATCGAAACTGGTCAGCAGAGCCGCTCAGAATTTGTGATCGCGCAGCGCCTCCACCTGGTAGATGTAGGTGATGATCGAGTAGTCAGCGTAGAACTTGGCCACAATCTCACGGGTGATCTTGTCGGCCAGCTCCCGGGTGCCGGTGAGCACCTCGATCTTCACATTGGAGAGGGTGTGCGACACACTTGGCTCGCCGGTGGAGCGCACATTGCGGCTGCCCTCGCCGCCGGCGGCGTTCACGGTGTAGCCCGTAGCCCCAGCCGCTTTGATCAGCTTGGTGAGTTTCTTGGAGAGCACCTCCTCGGCAACGATCACCAGCTTCCAGACCTGTTGACTCATGGTTCTGAGGTGAGAGTGGATGGAAATGAAGGTTTAGCGGCCGAGCATCATCTCGGCAATCCCGATGAAGAGGGGGATGCAGATGGCGATCGCCACGGGGGTGCCGATGGCGGTGGAGGCGCCGATGTAGGCCGACGGGTTGGCCGATGGGATGCCGGCCCGCAGGGTGGGAGGGCCTGAGATATCGGAGCTGGAGGCGGCAATCACGGCGAGCACCACGGCGCCACCGATGCTGAAGCCGGTGAGCTTGTGGATGATCAGGCCGAGACCGAAGGCCAGAAAGCCGTGCACGATCGGGGCGATGAAGGCGTAGATCGCGAACCACTGGGCCACTTTGCGCAGCTCATTCATGCGCTGGGCGGCCTCCATCCCCATGATGATCATCAGGATCGAAAGGAAACCCTTGAACAGGGGGTTGAAGAAGCTCTCATACACCGGCTCGGGCTTGGTGAGGATGCCAAGGGCCACACCCATCAGCAGGGCCGTGACGGCTGAGCTCTGCAGGCTCTCCTGGATGATCGGCCAGATCTCCACTTTCTCGGCCTGGCCGGTCTTCTTGCTGATGTAAACGCTGGCCACCACGATCGCCGTCACCAGCGCCGGGATGTCCATGAACGGGTACAGCGCTGCTGTCCAGGCCTCATACGGCACCTTGGCGGCGTCCAGACCCGGCAGCACGGCCGCCAGGGTGGAACCGCTCACCGCGCCGAACAGGCCGCCGGTGGCCACGGCATCCGGCACGTTGATGCCCGGGAGCTTGCCGAGGGTCCAGCGGCTGATGAACACGATCACGATGCCGATGGCGATGGCCGCAAGCGCCGGCAGAAAGATCTCGGATGGGTTGGAATTACGAATGGCAATACCACCTGTCAAGCCGATCTTGATCAGCAGGAAAAAGCTGATGAACTTATAGATCGAATCGGGAATGGCCAGCTGGCTACCCAGAGAAGCGACAACAATGCCGCCAATCAGGAAGCCGAGGGTTGGAGATTGAAGCTGCTCAAGAAAGAGCGTAAGAAATTCGGACACCGTTGATCCCCTGGAGAAAATGGAGCGAATGAATCCGGGGGAAGATAGCCCGCCCTTTTCTGGATTGGGGCGGCCTCGGCCAACCAGCCAGCAGTTTGCCACAAGGAGGGGCTGGGGATCCCAGAGGCTGGCCGGTTTCCGCTGGCTGGGGTCACCCTTGGCTGGCCTGATCGCTCTGACCATGAAGGACAGCGGCTGCCTGTGGGCCATCGACTGGACTGGTCACCCGTCCATCGGCCATCTTCGGGCGCGGCCTGATCAGGCTGAAGTGTTCCGTTGTTCATAACAGGCCGCGGTAGCGCACGAACAGCTGCACCATCGCCCAGGAACCGAGCGTCACCTTCAGGGCGACCAACCCATTGAGCAGAGGGATCCAGCCGCCGCTCAACAGAGTGCCGAACTGACCCGAGGGCAGTTCAACGCCCAGGAGCAGCAGCAGCGTGACCAGCAGGAATCCCAGCACCGATGCTTTCTCGAGCAGATCGGCGCGATAGCGGCGGTACAAGCGCTCGGCCCGATCCGCTCCGCCACTGATCAGGATCAGGCCCACCGCCGTACCGCCGGCCACCCCGGCGGCAAACCCCCCACCGGGGCTGAGATGGCCCCGCAGGGCCAGTTCCACGGCGATGAACGCTGACACCGTGGCGCCAAGCTCAAACAACACCTTCGAGGGGGGATCATCCAGACAGCGGATCTGTTGACGCTGGGGTTCCACCGCCAGGAGGTAACGCACACCCAGGACCGCCAGGGTGAACACCACCACCTCGGTCACCGTGTCAAACAGCCTGGTGTACAGAATTACGCCAGACACCAGGTTGGGGACTTCGGTCTGCCCCGCGAGCTCCCGCACGATCTGGCCCACCGCCGTGGCTGGGGGCAGGGCCGTCGCCAAGGGGGCGGCGAACAGGGCGATCGCGGCCACCAGCACCAACCAGGTCATCAGCGAGCCTCCGCCGCGATCACCACAACGCCGCCGGCCTCCAGCCACAGCTGGTAGCCATCGCAAGCCTGAAGCCGCTGAAGCAGTGCGGGCTTGCGCAGCACCAGGCGCCGTTCAGCCTCCAGCCAGCCATGGGCCAGGGGATCTTCGGCCATCGATCCGGGGGCAGCGGGGGGCTGCTCCGGAACAAACCGGAGCCGTAGATGCAGTGGGTTGATCCAGGCGTTGAGCTGGTGCTCCACCAGGGCCGCTGTCCCATCGTTGACCGTTGGTCTGCGGTCTTCCAGCCGGAGCGCCATGGACGATCGCAGGGCCACGGCATAGAGGGTGGTGGACAGCAAGGTGCCCACCAACGCCTCGGTGAGCGCCACATCCGGAGCCCCCAGAAGGGCATACAGCAGGGTGGCCACCGAGCCCAGAATTCCTCGCAGCACCAAGGTTTGGTAGGGATTCGCTGGGTCACCAACAGGATGGCGATGACCGGGAACAGGGCCGTGATGGGCAACAGCAGATCCAGGTCGCCGCCGATCGAAACATTGGCTGTCATGGGTTCAATCCTTCCTGGATGCGTTGTTGGCGGCTCAGGGAACAACTGGCGAGCACATAGCCGAAAATCGTGTTCCACAGCACCAGGCCCAGCAGCCCCAGGCAGAGCAGCGGCCATTGCTGGGGGATCCGCAGCAACAGCCCAAGCAGCATCAGGGCTGATCCGAGCGTGTCCGCGACCGATAACTTGTGCAGCTTGATCAGATAACTCTGCCTGCCCAGCAGCGGCCAGGTTCCCCAGAACCAGAGCACCAGACCGCCGACCAGCAGGGCAAGGCTGAGGGGCTGGACTAGGGAGGCGATGGGGCTCATGGCTCCACCTCCCGCAGCAGATTGGCCAGCAGCAGGATCCCGGCATTGCCGGCACTGAGGACGATCGCCCCGACCAGCCCGATCATCCAGTCGCCGCGGCTCACAGCAACCACAAGAATGATCAGGGCCACCTTGGACGAAATGCTGCTCAGGGCAGCCATTCGGTCCCACACGGTGCAGGGGCGGCAGACGAGTGCAATCGGAATCAACAGGGCCAGCACCATGCCCCAGAGCAACAGTGTCATCGCCGGTTCTCCGTCGGGTCGGCATCGGCCGGGCCAGCGGGCCGCACCTGATGCACGCGATAGCTGGGCGTTCCGCCCTGGTCTTGCAGTCCAAGCACGATGGTGAAGGGGGTGAGGGTGATGGCGAACACATCAAGAAACGTGGCCAGCGGCGAGCTCAGGCCCCTGGTCTGCAGGGTCACCAGCTGTTCCCGTTCCATGGGGGCCAGCATCAAGGCCAGGGCTTCGGCGTAGGCACGGGGCACGGCCAGCAGGCTGCGCAGCAGTACCGCCAGCAACGGGCGCAAGGGGCCCCGTGCGCTCCGGCCCCGGGGCAGCAGCATCGCCAGCGCCAGGCCGATCAGCAGGTTGGCGGCACTGGCATCGGCGGTGAGCAGAAACCAGAGCAGCAGCCGGAAGCCAGAGGTGAACAGCCACGTCATCGGTCGAAGCTCCAGGTTGCTGTGGCCAACAGGCCCGCTCCCAGCACCACCATGCCGCCCAGCAGTTGCTCCATCCGTGCGATGGTGGGCAGTGACAGGCCAGCAACCTGGCGGATTGCCCCTGAACCGCGGTGCAGCAGCAGGCCACCGGCAAACACCAGTGCCGTGCTGAACAAGCTTGCCCAGCTCAGCTCAAGGGCAGTTGCGGCAATCCCGCCGATGGTGAGGGGAAGCAGCAGCAGCGCCACCGCCAGCCGCTCCTGGGTCGGTAGAGCCAGCGGCTGGGGCACAGGCACAGCCTGCGGCCGCAGCGGCGGAGCGTTGGCTGGGAGCAGCAGTGGCCAGAACCGCGCATAGACCGCCACGGTGCCCATCGACACCAGCAGCACCACGCTGGCCCAGGGATCCGGCAGGGCGGCTGTGAGCTGTTTCTTGGCTGCAAACCCCGCCAGCGGTGGCAGGCCTGCAATCGAGATCGAGCCGATCCACAGCGCAGCCCGGTTGGTCAGCGGTACCGGCTGGGAGCGCCACTGCGACTGCAGCAGTTGACGCGACGGAAAGCGGCGGGCCGAGAGAAACAGGGCCGCCTTGGCCAGTCCATGGCCCAGGGCCATCGCACCGCCACTCAGCGGAGAGAGCACCACGAGCCCCATCTGGGAGAGGGTGCTCCAGGCCAGCAGGCGCTTGGCGTCGCTGGCGACGAGGGCGTAGCTCACCCCCAGCACGGCACTGGCGGCTCCCACCCAGCGGATGCTGTGGAGAAGCATGGGATCGAGGTCCGCCAGCCGCAGCAGCGGCGCCACACCCGCCGCCACCACCACCCCGGACAGCAGGGCCGACACCTCCGACGGGGCTTCGGCATGGGTGCGGGGCAGCCACAGGCCTGCCGCAAACAGCCCGGCCTTGGTGAACAGTCCGATCAACAGAAACACCTGTGGTGCTCCGAAGGCCAGATCGCTCAGGGCCGCGAATCGGAAGCTTTCCCGCTGGACATACACCAGTGCAGCGCCGATCAGAAACAGGCTCATGGCCGTGTTTCCCACCAGCAGATAGCGCAGGCCCACCCAGAGCGTGGCCTCCCGCTGGGGCAGCACGATCAGCAGGAACGCGCAGATGCCGACCAGCTCAAGCGTCACGTAGAGGCTCACCAGATCGGTGGCCACAAAGGCCACGTTGAGGCCGCCCTGCAGCACCAGCAGCAACATCCGCCGGGGAATGGTCTGCGGGGTAGCCCAGCCATCCACCAGCACAGCGGAGAGGATCAGCGCGTTGAGCAGCAGAAACCAGCCGCTGAGTCTGTCGATGCTGAGTTCCACCCCAAGCTGGCCCAGCAACTCCAGCACCACCGTGGGGGCTCCAAGCAGCTGGATCAGCCCCACCAGCGCCGTGGCCAGTGAGGAGAGCAACAGCAGAACCCTGGCCAGCGATGGCAGCACCGCCGCCAGAAAGGCCCCGAGGAAGGGGGCCAGCAACCAGGCCTTGAGGAGCAAGGGGAGATCAGACGCCACCATGTCGCTTCAGGCCGTCAACCGGCCGGATTTCCGTCGAAGCTGTCCACATCCAGGCTGGGATCGGTGCGGGCCAGCTGGGTGATCACCACCAACAGAAGGGCCTGGATCGAGAGACCGATCACGATGGCGGTGAGGATCACGGCCTGGGGGATGGGGTCCGCCAGGTCGCTGCTGGCCGTGAGCTGGCGCAGGATCGGGCTGCGCAGACCGGAACGGGCGGCAAACAGCACGAACAGGGCCACCACGGCAGTGCCCAGCACGTCCATGCCCAGCAGCTTGAGGAACAGGTTCCGTCGCAGCAGCAGACCCAGAAACCCAGCCAGCGCGGCCACCAGCAGCAGCAGTTCCAGTAGGCGAATGGCTGCCATCTCGACGACAGACCGGCGCCTTGCCGGGGCGAACAGGGGCGGACGGTAGCGATCCCCTGCGCGGGCCTGACGCGGCCCAACCCGCTGCGATCGACGCAATCATCGACGCCATTGTTGGACCCATGGCCATGACCGTGGTGTTTCTGCTGGCCTTCGGCTGGCTCACTGTCCGCACATTGCTGGTGCTCGCCCAGGTGGAGCGTCACAGCCCCGAGGCCCAGCTGGGGCGGGCCTTTCAGCGGGAGCTGCGCCAGCGCGGTTTGATTCCCGATCACCCACCTGGCTGAGCGCGGGTGCCTGGCTGCCATTCGGTAGCCGTTGCTGCCCGGTTCGGGACTTGCCGGCTTCCAGGATCGGGCTCGTCAGCCCAATGCCCCAACTGTTCGGTGCTGGCCCCTAGAAGAGCCCCCGCTGCAGTTGCTGATGGCCACCTTGTTATCCACGTTCCTGGAGATCAGCCCCCACCAGCTGGAGGTGGCGGAAACCCTGATCCAGGTGGGTCGCTTCGTCATGATCTTCGTGGCGGCGCGGGCCATCGCCGAGCTGATGGTGCGTCTGCAGTTGCCCACCATCCTTGGCGAACTGATCGCCGGGGTGTTGATCGGCGTTTCCGGCTTCCATCTGATCGTTCCCCCTGACACCCAGGCCCAGCTCAGCGGCGTGCTGCTCGGCCTGCTCGGCTCCCTGGCCGATGTCACCCCCGAGGCGATCCAGGAGGTGTACACCGAAACCTTCCCCAGCCTTCAGGCGGTCTCCGAGCTGGGGCTGTTCGCCCTGCTGTTCCTCACGGGGCTGGAGAG
>JBJTWP010000048.1:0-9264 GCA_046081805.1 Cyanobacteriota bacterium | reverse complement strand
CGCGCCCTGGAGCAGACCCGCGACCTCGACATGGAGCTGGTGCACGCCCAGGAGACGCGCCGCATCCTCGATCGCCTGGTGGGCTACACCCTCTCGCCCCTGCTCTGGAAGAAGGTGGCCTGGGGCCTGAGCGCCGGCCGGGTGCAGTCGGTGGCCGTGCGCCTGATCGTGCAACGCGAGCGGGCCCGCCGCGCTTTCCGCAGCGGCAGCTACTGGGATCTCAAGGCCCAGCTCACCCACGGGGCCGGCACCTTCGAGGCCAAGCTCAGCCATCTCAGGGGCGAGCGCATCGCCGGCGGCGCCGACTTCGATGAGAGCACCGGCGCCCTCAAGACCGGCAGCAAGGTGCGCCTGCTCGCCGAACACGAGGCCCGGGCCCTGCGCGAAGCCGTGCTCGCCTCCCCCTGGCGCGTGGCGGCGGTGGAGGAGAAGCCCACCACCCGCAAACCGGTGGCGCCCTTCACCACCAGCACCCTGCAGCAGGAGGCCAATCGCAAGCTGCGCCTCTCGGCCCGCGAAACGATGCGCACCGCCCAGGGCCTCTACGAACGGGGCTTCATCACCTACATGCGCACCGACTCGGTGAACCTCAGCGAGCAGGCCATCAACGCCGCCCGCAGCTGCGTGGAGAGCAAGTACGGCAAGGACTTCCTCAGCCCCTCGGCGCGCCAGTTCTCCACCAAGGCCCGCAATGCCCAGGAGGCCCACGAAGCGATCCGCCCCGCCGGCGAGAGCTTCCGCGATCCCGCCGCCACCGGCCTCGATGGCCGCGACCTGGCCCTCTACGAGCTGATCTGGAAGCGCACCGTGGCCTCCCAGATGGCCGACGCCAGGCTCACCATGCTCAGCGTCGACCTGGAGGTGGATGGCGGCTCCCTGGGCCTGGCCAGCTTCCGCGCCAGCGGCAAGCGCATCGACTTCCCCGGCTTCTTCCGCGCCTACGTGGAGGGCTCCGACGACCCCGATGCTGCCCTGGAGGGCCAGGAGGTGCTGCTGCCGGCGCTCAAGCGCGGCGACAACCCCGCCTGCAGGGAGGTGGAGGCCCTCGGCCACCAGACCCAGCCCCCCGCCCGCTACAGCGAGGCCGCCCTGGTGAAGATGCTGGAGAAGGAAGGCATCGGCAGGCCCTCCACCTACGCCTCGATCATCGGCACGATCGTCGACCGGGGCTACGCCACCCTGGCCGCCAACGCCCTCACCCCCAGCTTCACCGCCTTCGCGGTGACGGCCCTGCTGGAGGAGCACTTCCCCGACCTGGTGGACACCAGCTTCACCGCCCGGATGGAAAACACCCTCGATGAGATCTCCCACGGCCAGGTGCCCTGGCTGCCCTATCTGGAGAGCTTCTACAAGGGAGAGCGGGGCCTGGAAACCCAGGTGGCCCAGCGCGAGGGCGACATCGATCCAGGCGCCTCCCGCACCGTGGAGCTCGAAGGGCTGCCCTGCGTGGTGCGGATCGGCCGCTTCGGGGCCTATCTCGAGACCAAGCGGGTGGCCGACGACGGCAGCGAGGAGCTGCTCAAGGCCACCCTGCCCCAGGAGATCACCCCCGCCGACCTCGATGCCGAGAAGGCCGAGCTAATCCTGAGACACAAGGTCGACGGCCCTGAAGCCCTCGGCAGCGATCCGGAAACCGGGGAGCTGATCTACCTGCTGTTCGGCCAGTACGGCCCCTACCTGCAGCGGGGCCAGGTGAGCGACGACAACCCCAAGCCGAAGCGGGCCTCCCTGCCGAAGGGCGTGAAGCCTGACGATCTATCGCTGGACGACGCCCTGGGCCTGCTGCGTCTGCCACGGCAGCTGGGTGAGCACCCCGAGGGTGGGCGCATCGAAGCCGGTCTGGGACGCTTCGGTCCCTACGTGGTGCATCACAGGGGCAAGGGCGAAAAGGACTACCGCTCGCTCAAGGCCGACGACGATGTACTGGCCATTGGTCTGAGCCGGGCCGTGGAGCTGCTGGCCATGCCCAAGCGCGGTCGCGGTGGCCGAACCGCCCTCCGGGATCTGGGCATCCCCGAGGGCGCCGAGGAAGCCGTTCTGCTGTTTGACGGCCCCTACGGTCTCTATGTGAAGCAGGGCAAGGTGAACGCGTCGCTGCCGGAGGGCACCGGCGCCGATGCGATCACCCTGGAGCAGGCGCTGGAGCTGCTGGCCGCCAAGGCCAGCAGCGGCAAGGGCAAGGGGCGACGCCCGGCGGGCGGCAGCACCAAGGCGACCCCACCCAGGGCCACCCCCCGCAAGGCAGCGGCCGCCAAGGCCCCGGCCGCCCGCAAGACCCCCGCCACCACCAAGACCGGCCGCTTGCGGGCCACAGCCGTGCGCGTCATCCGCCCGGCTGATTCCTGATGCCCACCGCCCCGCTGCGGTTGCTTCTCGGCACCGGACTGCTGCTGGTGCTGGGCGGCTGCAGCGGCACCCCCTTCGGCAACCAGCTGGCCCGCAGCTTCTCCACTCCAGCCTCGCCAACGCCCGCCAGCCCGCTCCGTTCCCCGGACGCACCGGTAGCGCCTGGGGTTCCGTTGGCGCCGGCCTCCAGGCAGGCCCCCCTGGCGGGCCAGCCAGCGGCCACGCCGGTTCCCGGAGCTGCGACCGGTGCCAGTCCTGCGGCGATCGCCAACACCCCGCAGCCCGCGCCCTACCGGGTCACGATCAAACTGCCCGCAGCCGATCCCTCCGCTCCGGCGGAAGCGGTCACCCAGGCCCTGCGGGCCGCTGGTGTGCGATTCGAGGTGGAGATGATCGAGCGGGTGCCCGGGGCCTCCGGCACCGCCGGGGCGGAGAAGCCGCCATCACCGGTGACCCCTGCCCCACCGCCACGCTGATGGTCGCCCCGCCACCGGATCCCGATCGGCGCCTCAGTCGCCGCCAGGCCCTCCAGCTGATGGATACGGCCTACCTGGCGGCCGCCACCGCCCTGCTCTGGGTGGCGCTGTACTACCTGCCGGTGGGCAGCCCCCTGTTCCGCCTGGCCTTGCCCCTCCCCCTGGCCCTGCTGCAACTCCGCCATGGCTGGCGCTGCGCGGTCGAGGGTGTGGTGGTGACCGGCCTGCTGCTGGTGGCGCTGATGGGGCCGATTCGCGGCCCCCTGGTGCTGTTCCCCTATGGCCTGCTGGCCCTGTGGCTGGGCTGGTGCTGGCGGCGGCGCCTGAGCTGGTGGTGGAGCTTGAGCGTCGGCAGCCTGATTGGGGCTGGCGGTTTCCTGGTGCGGGTGCTGGTTCTCTCCCTGCTGGTGGGGGAGAATCTCTGGGTGGTGATCACCACGGCGGCGGCCGGCCTGCTGGAGCGGCTGATGGCCCTGCTGGGACTGGGGCTGGCACCGGATCTGGCCCAGGTTCAGGGGGCTGCCCTGCTGCTGGTGTGGGTTCAGAACGGGATCGTGCTGCTCGCCCTCCATGCGGTGGCCTACTGGGTCTTTCCCCGTCTGCAGGCGCCGATCAGCGAACCTCCGGAGGCGCTGCGGGCCCTGGTGGCCCTCGATCCCCTCTGAGCTCCAGCCATGTCAGCCCGACCGGCGCTGCAGCTCCTGCGCCAACACTGGCGCCACACCCGGCCCCTGCTGCTGCTGGCGGCCACGGCCACCGCGGAGTGGCCGGGCATCTCCGCTGCCGGCGCCACGCCGGCCTCCCGCCGGCTCACCGCCGCGGCCGATGCCGAATTGCTGCTGCTGGGCCCCGAGGGCCGCAGACCCCATGGCCTGCCGTCCCTGCCGGCGGGCGTGAGTCCGGCGTTGCTGTCCCATGCGGGGCTGCGGGAGCTGGGGCTGCTGCCCCGGCTCCGGGTGGTGGATCTGGGCTGCCCGGTGGCTCCCGCCGCGACCCATCTGCGCCTGCCGGCCGCCGAGGGGACCGGGGCAGCCGCCTGCGTGAGTACCGGACAGGCAATGGGGCCTGAGCGGGTGTTGGCGCTGCTGGAGCGGGGCCGGGGCTGGGGCTGCCGCTGGCCCCAGCAGGAACCGCTGCTGCTGGCGGAGTGCGTTCCCGCAGGCACCACCACCGCGCTGGCGGTGTTGGAGGGCCTTGGCATCGCGGCCGCTGGCCTGGTGAGCGGCAGCCTGCGGCAGCCTGCCCATGGGCTCAAGGCCCAGCTGGTGGCCCAGGGGCTCCAGGCCGCTGGCCTGCAGCCGCCCGCCGCTCCCCTGGCCGTGCTGGCGGCCGTGGGGGATCCAATGCAGGCGCTGGCGGCGGGCCTGGTGCTGGAACTGGCAGCACGGGCTGTGCCGGTGTTGCTAGGGGGCGGCAGCCAGATGGCGGCGGTGCTGGCCCTGGCCCTCGCCCTGACGCCGCCCGAGCAGCGCCCTCTCCTGGCCAGCCACGCCATTGTGGCCACCACCGCCTGGCTGGCGGAGGAGGCCGGCAGCGATCTGGCCCGGCTGTTGCAGAGAATCGGTGATCGCTTTGGCGTGGAGCTCCAGCTCAAGGCCGCCGCCCTGCGCTTTCACCACTGCCGCAGCCAGCAACTGCGCGACTACGAGCGCGGCTACGTGAAGGAGGGTGTGGGGGCTGGAGGCGTTGGTGTGTTGTGGGAACTGGCAGGGCGTGATCCCGCGGAGCTGGCCCTGGCCTGCGACGACGACTGCGCCCGACTGCCCACCTAGGTTCGCCGCCATGGCCCCCCCTTCCCCGCCTGGCACCGGCGACGCAGCGCGACTCAGCCGGCGCCGGCTCCTGCGGCAGGGCCTGGCCGTGGCAGCCGGGATGGGCCTGCCCGCAGGGTTGACTGGCTGTCGGCCTGGCGGGGTATCCCAGCTCCTGGCTGCCAGGGGGGGGATGCCATCGGCTTGGCTGGAGGCCCTGCCTGGCCCCTGGCGCCCGCAGCTGGTGGAGAGCTCAGCGGCTGTGCTGGCGGTCCTCAATCGCCAACATCCCCAGGAAGTGGCGCCGCCCGATCTCGTCAGCCTTCCCGATGGCTGGGCCAGCGACCTGCCCCCGAAGCAGCTCCAACCGTTCGCTGCCCCTGCGGTGCTGGAGCGTCTGGCGGCGGCCGCCCAGCCGGTGAGTCGACTGTTCCAGTCGCCGGGCCAGCCGGCGCTGGCCTTTCCCTGGTCCTTCAGCCCCTGGGTGCTGGTGCTGCGCAGCCAGCCAGCCCTCGCCGCTCGGGCCCGCCTTGACGAGGGCTGGGGTGTCTTGGGCGACCCGGCTCTTCAGGGGCGGCTGGTGCTGCCCAGCAGCCCGCGGGTGTCGATCGAGCTCTGCGGCGGTGATCTGGCCAGGCTTCAGGCCCTGCGAGCCCAAGCCCTCGCCTACAACGAGGCCGATGCCCTCAACCTCCTGCTCCGTGGTGACGCGGTGGCGGCGGTGGTGCCACTGCAGCGGTTGATTCCGCTGCTTCGCCGCGATCAGCGGCTGGAGGTGGTGCTGCCGTCGGGTGGGGCGCCGCTCACCTGGCAGCTGCTGCTGCGACCGGCCGGCGAGCGTCCGTCGCCGCCGCTGGAGTGGCTCGGAGCCTTGCTGGAGCCGCCACTGTTGCTGAAGGTTCTGACGGCAGGCTGGGCGCCGCCGCTGCCCCGCCGGGTGTTGGCGCCGGCCTTGGAGCGCCTGCCGGAGTCCGTGGCCAGGCTGCTGGTTCCGCCGGATGCGGTGTTGCAGCGCTGCTGGAGCCTGCCGCCGCTCAGCCCCGAGCGGCGGCTTGCCCTCCAGACGCTCTGGGATGCCGCCGCGACACCGCGCTGAGCCCGCTCAACCCCAGAGACGCCGCCGTTCCACGGCGGCCAGGCGGCGGTGGGTGTCGGCCAGCAGGTCTGGGATCGGCAGTCCATGGGGGCAGCGGGGCAGGCAGCTGCCGCAGCGCCGGCAGGCTTCGCCATTGAGCTCCTCCCACCAGTGACCGGCACGGCCGATCAGGTTGTATCGCTCCTCCGCGAAGGACTGCAGGCCGTGGCCCAGTGCCAGGTTGCGTAACCGCAGCAGCTCCGGGATCGGCACGTCGCTGGGGCAGGGCAGACACGCCCGGCATTGGCCGCAGTGCTCAGCCCCCAGGCGCCTGGCCTGGCTGGCATCAAGCCGGGCCACCGCCGCCGCCAGCTCCTCCGGCGAGGGCGCCGGCGCTGCCGGGCTGTATGTCCCAGCGTCTGGCGCGGCACCGCAGAGGGCGGCGGCCCAGACCAGATCACCAGGCTGCTCCGCCCCCAGACTCAGGCTGGAGATCCCCTGGTCCAGCAGAAAGCGATAGGCCAGCTCCAGGGGGTGGAACGGAGCGCAGTCGGCCTGCAGCTGGGGTGGTGGGTCGTAGAGGCGGCCTCCCTTGTCGGCTGGGGAGATCGCCAGCACGCCGATGCCGTCGGCCAGTGCCGCTCGGGCCAGCTCCAGGTGGGTGCGATCCAGCAGATGCACATGCAGACCGCAGAAGCTGAAGCGGCCGGAGGCCAGCGCCAGGTCGATCAGGCTGTTGCTGCCGTGGCTGGTGAAGCCGACTGCCTCCGTCAGGCCTGAATCCAGGGCCCAGGCCAGCAGGTCGGCGCCATCGCCGTGCAGGGCCCAGCGCAGATGCTCCGAGCGGTTGAGACCATGCACCGCCAGGTGACTGAGCCGGGGCACCCCCAGCCGCTGAAGGATGGCCCGCAGCTGCTGCTGGCCCGTGGCCAGGTCACAGCCGGGCAGCAGCTTGCTGGTGATGCGCCAGCCCCCCTCCGGTGCCAGGCCCTCGGCCTGCAGCCGCTGCAGGGCCTGGCCGAGAAAAGCCTCCGCTGGGCCGTAGGCCGGTGCCGTTTCCAGATGGTTGAGGCCCACAGCCAGGGCCGCCCGCAGCACAGACTCCATCTGGGCGGGGCTGGCCAGGGCGCGCATGGTGCCCAGGCTGAACAGCGACACCGCCAGAGCCGTGCCATCGGCGCGGCGGCCGTAGGGGCGCCTAGGCGGCCCCACGGGTGGGGGGCTCTGGCTCGGCCGGCGGTTCGCCCTCCGGAGGTGGCTCGCCCACCCCCTGGTCGGGCTGGGCCTGGCACAGGTGGCGGATCAGGTCCGCCGGGCTGGTGTTGTCGAGGAAGCGACGGAAATCCGCGGAGTCCTCGGCGTCCGCTTCGGCATCCACCGGAATCGAAGCATCCGCCACCACCTCCTCCAGCATCCAGATGCCGCTGCCGGTGCGCACCGCCAGGGCGATGGCATCGCTGGGGCGGGCATCGAGCTCCACCGCCTCCGGCGGAGCCTCCCCGTCCCCGTCGCGGCTGAGCTTGAGCACGGCCCGGAAGGTGGCATCTTCAATGGTGTGGATCACCACCCGCTGCAGGCTGAGACCTCCGGCCTCCAGGAGAGCGGCCATCAGGTCGTGGCTGAGGGGCCGCGGTGGCTTCCTGTCACTGAGCCCCGCCAGGATGTTGTGGGCCTGGGCCTGGTCGATCCAGATCGGCACCTGACGGCGGCCTGAGGGGTCGCGCAGCAGCACGATGGGGCTGCGGCTGGCCGCGTCCAGGGCGATTCCCGCCACGCTCATCTCGACCACTGGCAGGGCCTCCTGGCGGGCTTGCGGCCCTTTCACCGATTATGGCCATCACGGCTGGCAGCGCGGATGTTCACCGGATTGGTGCGGGCCACGGGCGGCATCGAACGGGCCCCTGCCGGCGTGAGCCTGCGCTGGCAGGCGAGAGAGGGCGGCTGGTGTCCGGCCGATCTGGCCCTGGGCGACAGCGTGGCGGTGGATGGGGTGTGCCTCACCGTGGCCGAGTGCCTGGCCGATGGCTTCCGCGCGGATGTGAGTGAGGAAACCCTGGGCCGCACCACGCTGGCACTCAAGGCGAATCGCCGTGCCGCGGTGAATCTGGAGCCCGCCCTGCGCCTGGCCGACCGGCTGGGCGGCCATCTGGTGAGTGGCCACGTGGATGGCCGCGGGACGGTGATGGCGGTGGAGCGCCAAAGCGCGTCCTGGCATCTGGAGCTGGCCTGGGACGATCCGGCCTACGGCCGCTACGTGTGTGAGAAGGCCAGCGTGGCGGTGGATGGCATCAGCCTCACAGTGGCGGGCTGCAGCGGCGATGGCGTCCGCTTCTGGATTGCCGTGATCCCCCACACCTGGACGGCCACCACCCTGCGGCATTGCTGCCCCGGGGATGGGGTGAATCTGGAGGCCGACCTGTTGGCGAAGTACACCGAGCGACTGCTCGCGGCTCGGGTTTCCGCCGCGACCGCCGCGCCGATCACCGCCGACTGGCTGGTGTCGCAGGGTTACGGCTGAAGTCGCGGTCCAGCCCCCTCTCCTTACGGTCTGGACACAAGCCACCCCCGCGTTGATGGCCAGCCTCATCGGCAACTCCAGCACGTCGCTGAAGGCGTTCACGCTCGTTGAGGGGTTGCTGATCCTGGGGCTCGGGGTGCTTGCGCTGGTGTTTCCGGTGCGCACCTCCGGGGTGATCACCACCGTGGTGGCGGTGGCCTTTCTGGTGGGCGGTCTGGTGGGCTGGCTGAACAACCTGATCCGTTCCAGGCAACTGGGCCGCTGGCTCACCTTCTGGCGGCTGGTTGTGTCCAGCGTGTTTGTGGTGGCCGGCTTCACGATGGTTCAGCAGCTCGGTGGCGGGCCACTGGCTGCGTTGCTGCCGGTGGTGTCGCTCACCCTGGCGATCGGGATCGTGTTCCTGGTGGAGGGAGCCGTGGCTGTGGCCGTGTCGCTCTCCCACCGGCACCATCGCGGCTGGGGCTGGGGGCTGCTGAACGGGCTGGTGACCTTGATCCTGGGGGTGCTGATCCTCAGCATGACTCCCGCCGCCCTGCTGCCGGTGCTGGGACTTCTGGTGGGGTCAGCTTCCTGTTCAGCGGCCTCGATCTGCTGGTGTTCAGCGCCAGCTTCCATGGAGAGTCGGAGGAGGAGTGAGCCGGCTCCAGGGGCTGTGATGAATGAAGTTCTGATCAGTGCAGTTCTGATCAGTGCAGCTCGAGACCGCCATGATCGAAATCGCCCTTGTCCAGGTGGCTCAGGGCTTCTGCCGCCAGATCGTCCAGGGCCCCATTGGGCGCGGCGTCCGCCATGCCTGGCTCCAGGAGCAGCAGGCAGATCGAACTGGTGTCCTTGTGGAGCTCGATTCTGAACTCATCGCCAGGCTGCAAGCCCATCTGGCGGGTGTAGGCCTGGCCAATCAACAGGTTGCCGTTGCCGTGGACACGGGTGCGGTAGTCGGCCTGGCGTCCCTTGGCAGCCGCGCCGGAGCTGGAATGGGTGGATAGCTTGTAGCCCTTGGCCTCCACCAGCGCTCGGTAGAAGCTCTTCTTCAAGAGGCGACCGCTCGGCCCGACATAGCCGCAGGCCTTGGCGATCTGATCTTCAGGGCGATTGCTC
>JBJTWP010000047.1:0-11860 GCA_046081805.1 Cyanobacteriota bacterium | reverse complement strand
GATCCCCCAGCTCCAGTTCGGTGATCGGCTGACCGTCGAGCAGGATCCGGCCCCGCTGAACGTCGTAGAGCCGCAGCAACAGTTTCACCAGGGTGCTCTTGCCGGAGCCGGTGGCGCCCACGATCCCCACCGTGCTTCCGGCGGGCACCTGCAGGTTGAAGTCGCGCAGCAGCGGCTCACGGCCGGCGTAGCCGAAGGTGATGGCCTCGAAGCGCAGCTCGCCGCGCACGTCGTCGAGGGGGAGGGCCCGGTGGCCGCTGGGAATGGCGATCGGGGTGTCGAGCAGGTCGAGTACCCGGTTGGTGGAGGCCATCGCCCGCTGGTAGTCGTCGAGGGAGCGGCCCAGGGTGGTGAGCGGCCACAGCAGCCGCTGGGTGATGAACACCAGGAAGGCGTAGCTGCCGGTGGCGATCGTGCCCCGCCAGGCCTGCAGACCCCCGATCACCAGGATCGCCAGGAAGGCGAACAGGATCGCGAAGCGGATCAGCGGGATGAAGGCGGCCGAGAGCCGGATGGCGCGGCGGTTGCTGGCCCGGTAGGCCTGGCTCTGCTGCTCCAGGTGCGCCAGCTCCCAGGCCTCGGCCGTGTAGCTCTTGATCGTGAGCATGCCGCCGAGGTTGTTGCCCAGCTGGCTGGCCAGATCACCCGCCTTTTCCCGCACCTCGGCGTAGCGGGGCGCCAGGCGCTTCTGGAAGCGCAGCGAGCCCCAGAGGATCACCGGGATCGGAATGAACGACACCCCCGCCACGGTGGGTGAGAGCCACACCATCGCCCCGCCCACGGCCAGCACGGTGGTGATCAGCTGCAGCAGCTCGTTGGCGCCATGGTCGAGGAAGCGCTCCAGCTGGTTGATGTCGTCATTGAGCACGGCCATCAGCCGGCCGCTGCTGCCGGCCTCAAAGAAGGCCATCTCCAGCTTCTGGAGGTGGTCGTAGGCCTCGAGCCGCAGCTCGTGCTGCACCGTTTGCGCCAGGTTGCGCCAGAGCAGGGCGTAGAGGTATTCGAACAGTGATTCGGCGCTCCAGATCACGAAGGAGAGCACCGCCAGCACGGCCAGCTGGCCCGGCACGGTGGTCACCCCGAAGGCGGCCAGCCAGGAGCTGTTCTGCTTCACCACCACATCCACCGCCAGGCCGATCAGCACCGGCGGGGCCAGGTCGAACAGCTTGTTGAGCACCGAGCAGCTGGCCGCCAGCCACACCAGCCGGCGGTGCGGCTGCAGGGTCTTCAGCAGGCGCCGCAGGGCGGGCAGACGACCGACAGGGGCGGCGCTGTTGGCAGGGCCCGAACGGGCGCTGGACGTGGAATGGGCGCTGGAACTGGCCATCGGGGCCGGCAGGGGAAGCACTCGGCCCACTCTGGGCTGCCCCTGGGAAGAGCCATGACTCAAGTCACGCGCCCAAAGACCGAGTTCACCCAAGCCGAGTTCGCCCAAACCGAACCCCCCTCCCGATCCCCCCGACCTTGAAGGCTCCGGGGGGATCGGGAGGGGGGCCGGCCGCGGCGGCTGACGCGATGCGTCAGCTCAGCCGCTGCGACTCACCAGCGGTTGCCGCCACCACCGCCGCCGCCGCCATAGCCACCACCGCCGCCACGGTTGCCGCCACGGTTGCCGCCGCCGCCACCGCCACCACCACCGCTTTCGCGAGGGGTGGCCTTGTTGACGCGAATCATGCGGCCCATCCACTCGACGTCCTGGAGGTCGTCGATGGCTTTCTGCTCGGCGGCGTCATCGGCCAGTTCCACGAAGGCAAAGCCACGCTTGCGGCCGGTTTCGCGATCGAGGGGGAGGGAGCACTGACGAACTTCGCCGTACTGCCCGAAGAGATCCAGCAAATCCTCGCGTTCAGCTTGGAACGAGAGGTTGCCGACGTAAATGGTCATGAAAATTGAGACTGGTCCTGGAACTGATTCGTCTGTTGCCGTGGTTCCTAGGAAAGCCAGTGAAAGCTGAGCGTGCCGAGGGAGCCTCTGCGCTGCGGAGAATCACTTCAAACCTTACTCTGCGGCCTGCACCGGTCGGTGCGCCCCGAGCTGGACTGCGGCAGATTGGTTGAGAAAGGTAACGCACTGCTGTAGGAATGCTGAAGAGCGCGCCGCGATCCCCAAGGTGGCAGCATTGTCAGCAAATCCTGATACTTCGTCCCGATGACGGCCCCTGTCCCCTGGAGCCTCGCCTGGCGTGAGGACGGCGAGCTGGCTCCCCAGGATCGCTTCGACCTGCTGCAGAGCCTGGTGCGCACCGAAAGTCATGAGGTGCAGACATCGCTGATCGCCGCGGTGGAGTGCCTGGCGATCAGCCAGCGCAGCTTGGTGGCCCTGGAGGACGTGACAGGACTCTGCGCCTGAGCCCGCAGCCAGTGGACCCAAGAGCCCTGGCCCCGGGGATGGGCCAGGGCTCAGGGCTTCAGGCCCGCAGGCGGGAGATCTGCAGGGGCTTGTTCAACACCCGCAACTCGCGCAGACCCTGAAACACCTCATCAGGCATGCCCTTGGGCAGATCCACCGTGCTGTGGGTGTCAAAGATCTGAATCCGGCCGATGGCCTTGCCATTGAGGCCCGCTTCATTGGCGATGGCCCCGACGATGTTGCCGGGCTTGATCCGGTCACGCCAGCCCACCTCGATGCGGAAGCGCTCCATGTGACTGTCCGGTGGGCCGATCGGCCGCTCCGGTCGGCCGCCACCACCATCGCGCCCGCCCTCTCGGCCACCGCGCCGGAGCTCACGGCCCCCGTCGCCAAACCGGTCGTGGCGCACGGTCTGGAATGTCTCCTCGCCCTGCAGCAGCAGGGGCTTGCCGCCCAGGCTCAGTTCCAGGGCCGCCAGGGCCAGCTCCTCACTGCTGCAGGTCTGCTCCTGGGCCACGCGCTGCAGAATCTCGGCGAGCAGGGCCCGCTCCTGATCCTGGGCGCCTGATTCAGCGATGGCCTCGCCGCTGGGGCGCCGCAGCCGCTCGGTGAGCCGGCCGCGCAGGCGGTCGAGCCGGTTTTGGTTGATCGTGGCGTTGCTGGGCACCTCCATCGGTTCAATCGGCCGGCCCACCGCCCGCTCCAGACCGCCGAGGAAGCGGCGCTCCCGCGGCGTGATGAAGAGGATGGCGTCGCCGCTGCGGCCGGCCCGGCCCGTGCGCCCGATCCGGTGCACGTAGGCCTCGGCATCGAACGGGATGTCGTAGTTGATCACCAGCGCGATGCGCTCCACATCGAGACCGCGGGCCGCCACGTCGGTGGCCACCAGCACGTCCACCTTGCCGCTGCGCAGCCGCTCGATCGTGCGCTCCCGCTGGGCCTGGGGCACATCGCCGTTGAGCACGGCCACGTCGTGGCCGTGGGCCTCCAGGGATTCGGCCACGGTGAGGGTGATCGCCTTGGTGCGGGCGAAGATGATCACCCCCTCGCTGCTCTCGGCCTCCAGCACCCGCTCCAGGGCGGCGAGTTTCTGGGGGCCGGCCACGGTGATGCAGCGCTGGCGGATGCGGGTGGCATCGGCCGCCTTCTGGCGGATCGTGAGCTCCGCAGGACTGCTGAGGTAGTTCTGGCTGATGCGCCGGATCTCGGGCGGCATCGTGGCGGAGAAGAGCACCACCTGCCGCTGCTCCGGCAACTGGTTGAGCACCCATTCCACATCGTCGATGAAGCCCATGCGGAGCATTTCATCGGCCTCATCCAGCACCAGGGCCCGCAGATTGGAGAGGTCGAGGGTGCCCTGGCGCATGTGATCCATCACCCGGCCTGGCGTGCCCACCACGATCTGCACACCGCGGCGCAGGTGATGGATCTGATCGCGGAAGTCGGCGCCGCCGTAGATCGGCAGCACTTTCACCTGGGGCAGGTTGACGGCGTAGCTGCTGAAGGCATCGGCCACCTGCATGGCCAGCTCACGGGTGGGAGCCAGCACCAGCACCTGGGGCTGGCGCAGCTCCAGGTCGAGCCGAGCCAGCATCGGCAGGGCGAAGGCGGCCGTCTTGCCGGTGCCGGTCTGGGCCTGGCCAAGCACGTCGCGGCCGAGCAGCAGCTCGGGGATGGCGGCCTTCTGGATCGGGGAGGGCTCGCGGTAGCCGATGGTCTCCAGGGCCGCCAGGATTTCCGGGGCGAGGCCGAAGCTGGCAAAGCCGCTGGTGGCGTCGCTCGGCGCTGAGTCCTGCAGCGATGCTGACTGCTCAAACAGGCCGCCGTCACTGCAGCTGGCAGGGCCACCGTCGTCGGTGATGGCGTCGCTGAGGCTGGACGCGCTAAACAGTTCCGAGGCGCTCAGGCTCTCGTGCGTTGCAGTCATTCGGTTTCGGGCCGGGGCCTGTGGAGATCCTTCGTCGACAGGTCGGCAGACACCCGTGAATAACTGCCTTTCCCTTCACAAAGGTTGAAGGCACATCTTATCACCCGCCACTGCTCGCGGACAGGCGCTGGTAGTCATCCGCCAGCCGCTCGATGTCGTCTTCGCTGAGCCACTCGCCGCGCTGAACCTCCACGATCAACAGGTCGTCGCTGCTGGCCGCGGCGCGGTGGACGGCCCCGCAGGGCACCGCCAGGGTGGTGCCGGGGTGAGCCTCCAGCCCGATGCTGTCGCATTCGAGCAGCCCAGCTCCGGCCACCACCACCCAGTGCTCACTGCGGTGGTGGTGGCGCTGCAGGCTGATGCGCCGGCCGGCCCGGATGCAGAGCCGCTTCACCAGGTAGCCGGGGCCGCAGCCCAGGGTCTCAACCCAGCCCCAGGGCCGCGTCTCTCGCCTGGCGGTTGGGTTTGGCTCGGGCTGGGCCATCGGCTGGGGCAGAGCAGGGGGAGGGAATGGGCAGGACCAGGGGCAGGGGCTGGCGCCTCAGTCGGCCTCGCCTGCGGGGGTGAACAGCCACGCCTGCTCACGGGCTCGGGTGAGGCCGGTGTAGATCAATCTCGACTCCCAGTCTCGCCCCGGCGGCAGCAGCAGCCACACCGTGCCGTACTGGCTCCCCTGGGCCTTGTGCACCGTGAGCGCGAAGGCCGGTTCGACCAGGCCAAGGCGCGCCGGATGCAGCAGGCGACCACCGGGCAGGAGCACCCGCCGCGCCGCGCCATGGCCCACCAGCACCCCGACATCGCCGTTGGCCACCCCCAGCTCCGGCAGGTTGCGCTGATGCAGCACCGGCGTGCCCAGGGGCCAGTGGGCGATCGGCCGCCCGGCCGCCTCCCCCAGCAGCAGCTGATGGAGGGCCTCCACCCCCCAGCGGCCCTGCCGCACGGGCGTGAGCAGCACGCAGCCCTCCAGCTCAGCCAGCAGGAGCCTGGCGGCGGTGTCATCCGTGCCATCGGGCCCTGAATCGAGCGCCGCGGCCAGCTGGGCAAGCCGCTGCTGGTGCTGGCGCAGTGCCGCGAGGGCCTCGGCCGGCGGCTGCTGCGCCGACGCCTGTCGCCAGCGCAGGTTGGCGTCTGCCTGCAGGGTCTGCAGCTCCGGTTCCAGGCCCTGGAGCGGGATGGGGCCCCCATGGCGCAGGCGAGCGGCCACCCAGGCGATGGCGCCGCCATGGCGATAGGCGGTGCGCAGTTCCACCGCCGCCGACCCCAGCTGGCTCAACCAGGCCGGTTGCATCAGCTCCTGCAGCACCGGCCCCGGCCCGACCGGCGCCAGCTGGGCTGGATCCCCCACCAGCACCAGCCGGCAGGCCGACGGCAGCGCCTCCAGCAGGGCGGCCAGCAGGGGCAGATCCACCATCGACACCTCATCCACCACCAGCAGATCCAGCTCCAGGGGCCGGCGGGCATGGCGCCCGAAGCGCTCACCGCTGCTCTCCAGCAGCCGGTGGAGGGTGGAACAGGGGGCCGCCAGCAGGGAGTCGGCCGGGGCCGGGTGGAGCTGACGACAGCCCTGGGCGATCGCCTCCCGCAGCCGGGTCGCCGCCTTGCCGGTGGGGGCCGCCAGCTGCAGGCGCTGGGCGCCATGCACGCGCAGCAGGGCCGCCAGCAGCTGCACCACGGTGCTGGTTTTGCCGGTGCCGGGGCCGCCGCTGAGCAGCAGCACCCGGTGGGCGAGGGCCGCCGCGACGGCCTGCTGCTGGGTGGCATCGAGCCCGGCCGCCGCTGCCTGCCGCCGGGCCGCCGCCAGGGCTGCCGCCTCGGGCGGTTCAGGCAGGGGATCCCGGGCCCGCCGCACCAGCGCGTCCAACGTGCGCTCCAGCTGCAGATGCCAGCGGCGCCAGCGCAGCCGCTCGCCGGCCAGCACCAGCGGTGCCTGCGGGTTGGCCTCCAGCGCCCCGGCCCAGGCCACCAACGGCGAAACCTCCAGGGCCTGCCGGCAGGCCTGGGGCCACCACTGCGGATCCAGGCCCTCGGGGGGAGCGCCGCTGAGATCCAGCTCCAGCGCACCGCTCTCCAGTGCGGTGGTGAGGGCCTGGAGCAGGGCGGTGAGCACCGGATCGATTGGGGTGCGCGGGGCGCAGAGGCGGGGCAGGGCCTCGGCCAGGGCGGTGGCCAGCGGGCTGGGCTGCCCCGCGGTGGCGCGGCGGCGCTGGGTGGTCATGGCTCGCCCTGCCGCAGCAGGCCGTCGAGGGCCAAAACCCGCCCCAGGGGCGGGCGCTCCACCAGCAGACCCGGCACGGCGCCCCCGGCGGCGGCGAGGCGTTCAACGGCGGGGGTGGGGTCCGGCACCCCGCGCAGGAACGCGTAGGCATAGCCGCCCAGGTGTTGATCCGGGCTGTAGCGCGGCAGGCGCCAGCGCAGATAGCGGTGCAGGGCCACCAGGTAGAGATGGGCCTGCAGGGGGTAGTGGCTGGCGGCCATGAGTCTGGCCATCGCCTCCGTTCCGTAGTGGGCGGGGCCACAGGCCACGGGGACTCCCGCCGGGTCGCGCTCCCCCAGCCAGTTGCTCTTCCAGTCGAGCACCCACCAGCGCTCGCCCTGCCGGAACACCAGATCGATCGAGCCGGTGAGGAAGCCCCGGCTGGCGATCTCCAGCCCCGCCAGCCGCTGGGCGTAGGCACGGCCGAACAGGCCACCGGGATGCCGGTGGAAGCAGTCGGCCAGGGCCTCAGCGCGCACCCGGGGCGGATCGGGCTGGGGCGCGCCTGGCCCAGCCCCGGCTGGGCTGCGGGGGAGCGCCAGCGGCAGGTCGAAGTTCAGTTCGTTGAGCCGCTCGGCCAGGGGCAGCTCGGCCAGGCGGAAGCCACCCAGGGGGCCGCCGCAGGGGCAGAGCCGCAGCCGCTCCAACCCCTCCACCAGGGGAGGGACCAGCGCTGGATCCAGGCCGGCGCGTCCCAGCTCCTGCTCGATCAGCGCCAGCGCCTCGGGGGTCTGGGCGCTGCGGCCGTAGTCCAGCTGCTCCAGGATGCGGTGCAGGACCTCGCCCGGTCCGGTGCCGCGGGGGAAGCTGGCCAGGGGACCCTGGCGCTCCCCGTCGTCGCTGGCGGTCGCGGCGCCAGCGACGGGGAGCGCATCATCAGCAGGATCATCATCGCAGGCCACGGCCGGCGCGGCCCCGTCATCGCGGGTGTCGCGGCCCTCCTCCAGGGCGTTGGGCCCCAGGTTTGCGCCGCCGTGGGTCCAGCTGGAATAGCTGCTGCGCCCCCAGCTGGTGTCGAGGCGGTGGCGGGGCAGCGCTCCTCCCTGCAGGGCGCCCTGCGCTGCGGGGGGACGCCAGCGTCCCTCCGGACCGGGCAGCCCGGCGGGGTCGAGGCGGACCAGCGGCAGCGCGTCAGGGGAGCGCCAGCCAGCGCCGTCGAGCAACCAGGCGGCCAGGGGATTGGCGTCGTGGCGCCCCTCCTGCCGCCAGCCCAGCACCAACAGATGGCGAGCCCGGGTGGCGGCCACGTAGGCCAGCCGCTCGTCCTCCTGCCGCTGGGCCGCCAGATCCTGCAGGGCGGCCTGGCGGCCCAGCCCCCAGTGGGGGGAGCGGTGCAGGTCCAGGCGCGGCGCCGCGCCGCCGGGCGGCAGCCAGCGCCGACCGATCTCGCCGGGGCTGCTGGTGGGGGCCGACGCCTGCCGCCAGAGGTAGGGGCAGATCACCACCGGGTATTCGAGCCCCTTGCTGCGGTGAACGGTCACCACGGCGATGGCGGCATCGGCGGCGGTGCTGTTGAGCTGGCGCTCCTCCGGCACGCGCCGCTGGGGCTCCAGCCGGATCCGGCGCAGCCAGGCGGCGGCGGCGGCGGCCCCGAGCCCCAGTTGGTGCATGCGCTCCTGCACCAGCTGGGCGGCCTGCTGCAGATCGGCCAGCAGCCGGCCCCCCAGGGACAGCCGCGCCAGTCCCTCGGTGCTGAGGAGGTCCCCCAGGCAGGCCAGCAGTCCGCCCGTCTCCAGCCGCTGGCTCAGCTCCGCCAGCCGGTCGGCAAGCCACTCCCAGTCCCGCTGCTCCGCCTGGGCCAGGCGCTCGGCGCTCCAGCCCAGCAGGGCTGAGGTGGCCAGCAGGCGCTGGCGGCCGGGATGCCCCGGCTCGGCCAGGGCATCCAGCAACCGCTGCAGGGCGGCGGCGGAATCACTGGCGAACACGTCGCCGCGGCTCACCAGGCGGCTGGGCAGGCCCCGCTGCTCGAGGGCACGGCGCAGCTGCTCGGCCTGGCTGTGGGTGCCCACCAGCAGGCAGAGGTCAGCGGGGTTCAGGGGGCGCTCGCCCCGGTCGCCAGCGGGGGGGCCAGCCGGGGCGGGGCTGAGCTCCGGGCTGAGCTCGGCGACGCCGGGGTCGGCGCCGCGGAGCCTGAGCCCCCGCTGCAGCAACCCCAGGCAGAGCGCCGCCACCTGGTCGGGCAGGACGTCGGCGTCGCCAAGGGGCAGCACTTGCAGCGGCGATTCATCCGGCTCCAGCAGCAGTTCGCCCTTCTCGGCCCTGGCGATCACGGGTGGCACCGGCAGCCCGGAGCGCGGCAGCCCCGGCGCCATCAGGGCGTTGAGCGCGGCCACCAGCGGGGCGGCGGAGCGGCGGTTCTCCCACAGGCCGTGGATGGCCTCCGCCCTGGCGCGCGCCAGGCGATAGGTGGCCAGCTCGCCGCCACGGAAGCGGTAGATGGCCTGCTTGGGGTCCCCCACCATCACCAGCAGATGGCGGGCTGATGGGCCCTGGGGCGCCACGAAGGCGCGGGCCAGGATCCGCCACTGGATCGGATCGGTGTCCTGAAACTCATCGATCAGGGCCACGCGGTAGCGCTCCCCCACAGCGTCCAGCAGCGCCTGCTGCCCTGCGCCGGTGGGGCCGGGATCCAGGGCCGAGAGCAGGTCAGCGAAGCCGATGCGGCCAGCGGCGGCGCGACGGCGGGCCAGCTCGCCCCGGCCATGGTGCAGGGCGTGGGCGAGCACCAGTTCAATCGGCCCGTCCACCAGGGCGGCGATGGCCTCCAGCAGCGGTCGCTCCGGCAGCGACACCCGCTCGCCGTCAACGTCGGCGGCCACCCTGGTGAACGGGGCTGGATGGAAGTAGTCGCTGAGCAACTCCTGGCCCACCACCTCGCCGTAGCCGGGGATGGCCTCGGCCCGCTCGAAGCCCGCGATCCAGTCGTCCAGTTCCGCCACCCGTTGGCGCCGGGGTTTGGGGGCATAGGGCTTGGTGGCGCTGGCGCCGCGGCTGCGCAGATCTGCGGCAGCGGCGCAGAACGCCGCCTCCAGGGCGGCACCGCGTTCAGCCCAGGCCGAGCGGAAGCCGTGCCAGCGCCGCTCCAGCCACTGGGGCAGCTGCCCGGCCAGGGGCAGGTTGGCGCTGACGCCCTCCGGCAACGGATCGAGCTCCAGGGACGGATCGCCATCGAGCCGCACCAGCAGCCTCTCCAGCAGCTCCGGCGTGAGCCCCTGTCCCTGCAGGCCTGCCAGCAGCGGCGGTGGCAGGACCAGCAGCTGCTGCTGCCAGTAGTCGTGGATCACCTGGGCGGCGCGCTCGCCGTCGTCGCTGTCGAGCTCCAGGGCCGGCCCCAGGCCGGCTTCCAGGGCCTGGCGCTGCAGGGTGCGACGGGCGAAGCCGTGGATGGTGGTGATGTCGGCGCGATCGAGGGCCTCCAGGGCCAGCAGCAGCAGCCCCCGCAGCCGCAGCTGCGTTTCCGGCTCCTCGGGCTGGGCCTCGCGCCAGGCAAGCAGCACCGCGTCGTTGGCGGCCTGGTGGGCGCCAGCCTGCGGGGGTGCAAGGACGCTCAGGGCCTGCTGCAGCCGCAGGGCGATGCGGTCGCGCAGCTCGGCCGCGGCGGCCTCGGTGAAGGTCACCACCAGCAGCTGCTCCAGCGGCAGCGGATCGTGGGGGCGCGTCACCAGGCGCAGCACCAGGTGGGCCAGGGCAAAGGTCTTGCCGGTGCCGGCGCTGGCCTCCAGCAGCTGCACCCCCGGCTCCAGGGGGAAGCCGTTGGGGTCGAACGCCACGGACTCCAGGGGGGTGGGTGGCGGCTGGGCGTTCATCGGCGCGGGCCCCCCACCTTCTCCGCGCTGTGGCACGTCAGCAGGGGCTCCAGCAGCTCCCGGACAGCGCCACAGAAGCGCTCCCCCACCAGCTCACGGGTGGTGAGGCCGGCGCCGAAGCAGAGGGCCATCACCTCTTCCTCCCGCTCACCCCTGACCCCGAAGCCCCCCTCCCAGGCCCTGGCGGCCGCCAGGGCGCCGCTGCCGGGTTTGCGCCGCTCGGCCGCGCCCCAGGCCCAGCCCGTGCGCGGCGGCAGCGGCCAGCAGCTGCCGCGGTGGCGCTGCCGCAGCTGCCGCAGCTGCTCCAGCAGGGCCGTGGCCTCGGCGGCGGGCAGCGGCGCCAGGGATTCCTGCACCGGGAAGCGGTGGCCGTCCCGGCCCACCAGCACCCCCCGGCCGGGCTGCTGCCCGGCTGGCGCAGGCCAGCAGCAGCGCCAGCCAGAGCTCCAACCGCTGGGCCGGGCCGGCCTTGGCGGTGTGGACCACCACCAGCTGCTCACCGTGCCAGAGCAGGTCGGCCTCCAGCCCGGCGGCGGCGGCCGGACGGCGGCGGGCCTCCCCGAGGTTGGCCAGGGTGGTCGCCAGGGAGCGGAAGCGCTCGCTCAGGTGGTGGGTTTCCAGCACGCCGGCGGCGCCTCCGGGCAGCCGGCCCCGGCCCCGCTGCTCGCCCAGCCAGTCGGGGGGCTCAGCGACCTGGGGGTTGTGAAGGGCTTCCCGCAGCAGCTGGGCGCGCTCGCGCTCCTCCAGGCCCAGGGGTTCGAGATCGAGCACCTGGCGGCCCCATTCCTTCGGCCGCAGCCCCAAGCTGTCCAACCACAGCTCCTGGGGGGCCTGGAGCCAGGCCAGCAGATCGCCATGGGCGCTGCGGCCGGGAGCCACGGGGTTCGCCGTGGGAACTGGGGTGGCGGCACTGGCCGCCAGGGGGCGGGGCGGCGTTGGTCGACGGCTCTCCAGCAGCAGGCGGGCCTGCAGCAGGCGCCGGTCGCTGCAGATCGGCGGGGCTTCGCCCTCCGCCAGGAAGTTGCGTCGCTCCAGCGGATTGGCGGCCGGTTCGCGCAGCAGCCGGCCCAGCCCTTCCCCGCCCAGCTGCTGCTCCAGCAGCGCCAGCCATTGGCGCACGGGGGTGGAGGGCATCAGGGTCTCGCCGGTGCGGCTGTCGCGGCTGCTCCAGGTGATCAGCAGATGCTGGCGGGCCGAGAGCAGACTTTCCAGCAGCACGTAGCGGTCCTGGTCGGCGGGGTTGGGATCGCCCAGCTGGCGCTGGCGCTCCATCTGGTGGAAGCCGGGACGCTCGCGCTGGCGCGGAAAGGCGCCAGCGTCGAGCCCCATCAGCACGATCACCCGGTGGGGAATGGCCCGCATCGGCTCCAGGCCGCTGATCGTGAGGGCGCCGGAGCGATGGCCGAAGCGGCCTGGAGCCGATGCGGGCCATTCCCCACCGGGTGGTCGTGCTGATGGGGCTCGACGCTGGCGCATTTCCGCGCCAGCGCGAGCGTCCCGGCTTCCACCAGATGGAGCGCCAGC
>JBJTWP010000046.1:0-5548 GCA_046081805.1 Cyanobacteriota bacterium | reverse complement strand
GCATCACCTGCTGGGGGGCTATGCCTTCATCGGCGAGGGCATTCCCGTGGCCCTTGGCGCTGCCTTCACCAGCCGCTACAAGCGTGATGCCCTTGGTGATGCCAGTAGCGATGCCGTGACGGCCGCCTTCTTTGGCGATGGCACCTGCAACATCGGCCAGTTCTATGAATGCCTGAACATGGCAGCGCTCTGGAAGCTGCCCATCCTGTTTGTGGTGGAGAACAACAAATGGGCCATCGGCATGGACCACAACCGGGCCACCAGTGATCCAGAAATCTGGCGGAAAGCCGCAGCCTTCGGCATGACGGGCGAAGAGGTGGATGGTATGGATGTGCTGGCGGTACGCGCTGCGGCCCAGCGGGCCATTGAGCGGGCCCGGGCCGGCGAGGGCCCGACCCTGCTGGAATGCCTCACCTACCGCTACCGCGGTCACTCCCTGGCCGATCCCGACGAACTGCGTGCCGAGGCTGAGAAGGAATTCTGGGCCAGGCGCGACCCGATCAAACACCTGGCGGCACAGCTGATCGAGCAGACGTTGACCGATGCCGATGAACTCAAGGCAATCGACAGGGAGGTGGAGGCTGAGGTGGCTGACAGTGTTGCGTTCGCCCTGGCCGCCCCCGAGCCCAGCCCAGCGGAATTAACCCGCTACATCTGGGCAGAAAACTGATCATTCCTCCTACGGGAGCTGTGGGTCACAGCCCGTGCAGCCGGCCCTGCTCTGTCGCGGCCCGCACTACCAGGCTGTGGCGCTTCACCAGCTGCACAAGATCGTCATAGCCACCGCCAATCACCGTAGCCACCGGGATATGCCGCCTCAGGCAGGCATCGATCACCATCCGATCGCGATTCAACAGTCCCCCATCGCTGAGGCATAGCTTCCCCAGCTTGTCCTCTCGATGGGGATCGACGCCTGCGTTGTAAAGCACCAACTGCGGCTGGATCGTCTCCAGCAGATCTGGCAGGATGTCGCCCACTGCGGCCAGATACTCCTCGTCCTCCATCCCCTCAGCCAGGGCGATGTCGAGATCGCTGGTCTGCTTGCGCAAGGGGAAATTGCTGGCGCAGTGGGCTGAGAAGCAGAACACCCGGGGCTCATCGGCCAACAGGGCCGCCGTTCCATCGCCCTGGTGCACATCCAGATCCACCACCATCAGGCGCCGGATCTGCCCTTCGCGGAGCAGGACCCTGGCCGCTACCGCGCAATCGTTGAAGATGCAGAAGCCACTGCCGTGGGCTGCAAAGGCATGGTGGGTGCCGCCGGCCAGGTGGCAGGCCACGCCGTGCTGCAGGGCCAGCCTGGCCGCGAGGATCGTGCCACCCACCGCCAGCCAGGTGCGACGCACCAGTGGCGTGGTGGCCGGCAACCCGATGCGCCGCTGCTCTGACGGGGTGAGGATCCCCTGGCTGAAGGCCTGGTGATAGGAGCGGAGGTGGACAAGCTCCAGCCATCGGCGCGGAACCGGCAGAGGCTGGTGGATCTGCTCTGGACGGGCCAGTCCCTGGGCGATCAGCAGGTCATGCAGCAGCCGAAACTTCGCCATCGGGAAGCGATGGCTGCTCGGCAGCGGCGCGGAATAGGCGGGGTGGTAGACGAGCGGTGGTCGCAAACCCGTATTCGCCCCACGGATCTCAGGCGCCGCTCAGAGTTGGGGCGACAGACGGCGCGTGTAGTTGCGCAGCTTGCGAAGGGCCTTCAACTCCACCTGACGCACTCGCTCGCGCGACACATCCAGCATGCGGCCAATTTCAGCCAAGGTGTGCCGTTCCTCCCCCTCCAAACCAAAGCGCAGCTCGAGCACCTGACGCTCCTGAGCATTCAGATAACTCATCCACTGTCCCAATTGCTCCTGGTGCATGCCACGCTCAACGCGATCCAGGGGCTCCTCATGGCTGGAATCGGCGATCAGATCACCGAGGAAGCTACGACCTTCATCACCATTGACAGGGGCGTCGAGAC
Source organism: Cyanobacteriota bacterium (assembly GCA_046081805.1). GTDB lineage: Bacteria > Cyanobacteriota > Cyanobacteriia > PCC-6307 > Cyanobiaceae > UBA5018. Next base: position 3,588 of record JBJTWP010000046.1, on the reverse strand, counting down.
TTGACGTGGTGAGAGCCTGGCTCAGCAGAGCATCGAGTTCATCCAATGGCATGTTCATGGCATCGGCAATCTCCCGGCGACTGGGGATGGCGCCAAGCTTGTGGGCAAGATCAAGACTCACCTTGCGCACAGCCGTCAGCCGCTCACTCAGGTGGACCGGCAGCCGGATCGTGCGCGACTGGCAGGCGATGGCGCGGGTCATGCTCTGGCGAATCCACCAGAAGGCATAGGTGGAGAATTTATACCCTCGCGTCGGATCAAACTTCTCAACGGCCCGTTCCAGCCCCAGCGAACCTTCCTGGATCAGATCCAGCAGCTCCAAGCCCTTATGTTGATATTTCTTGGCAACACTCACGACAAGACGTAGATTTGCTCTCATCATGCGCTCCTTGGAGCGCTTGCCGACCCGAATCAGCTTTTTCTCTTTGTCAGTGTAGACGTCCCGTTCCTCCTCTACCAAATGCATCATCGTTTGCACTTGATTGCCGAGTTCAATCTCCTCGGCGGCTGTCAACAGGGGTTCGCGTCCAATCGAGGAGAGATACCAGCTGATGGCATCAGCGCCTCGGCGTCGACCGCTATCGGGATCTCGCAGGGCTGTGGTTGCCATTCACGCTGTCTTTACATTGAGGGCAACTATCGGTTAAACCGGCGATTTTTGGATTCACCTTCAGCAATGCTTCAGCTTTGGCTTGCAAAAGGTCACGGGATGTTGGGCTTTGCTGATCTCAGGCCAGCCACGGACGCTCTTGGAATCGATCGCCGCCGTTCTGGCTGGCGTGTTCCGCCCTGGGCCCAGTCTGCAGCCAGTGGGCCACCCGTTCCGGGCTGGGCACGATCGATCGTTGCTGAAGCTCCAGGCCGACCGTGGCATGGGCCAGAGCTGCCCCCGCCAGCCAGCGGCCATCGCCACCCGCTCCGCTGGCCATCGCCATCGCTCCGCGGCCTGCGGCAAAGCCCGCCAGCACATCCCCCAGGCCGGTGCGCGCGGCAGTCGGCGTGGTCTCCAGCAGCTGCCAGCGCTGCCCGTCGGGGGCTGCGATCACCGTGCGGGCCCCCTTGAGCAGCACCACAGCGCCGCTCTGGCGGGCGGCCTCGCGCGCTGCTTCCAGGGGGGCTTCGCCTGCCAGCGCGGGGAACAGGCGCCCGAATTCACCGGCGTGGGGGGTGATCCAGGTGGGGCCGCGGCGCTGGGTCAGCCAGTCCGCCTGGATGCGGTTGAGCCCGTCGGCATCGAGCACCAGCAGCCCGGGGAAGGCCTGCAGCCGCTGCCAGGCAAGGTGCTCCGCGGCGGCTGGCTCCCCTTTGCTGCAGCCGATGCCGGGCCCCAGCAGCACCGCATCCAGCCGCTCCAGGGGGGCCTCCCCCAGGGCGCCCAGCTGCAGGTGGCCCCCGCCATCGCTGCCGAGCTCCTGCCGCACCACGGCGTGGGGCAGCCAGCGCCAAAGCGCCTCGGCCACAAGCTTCGGCAGCGTGGCCTCGAGGCTGCCGCAGCCGCTGGCGTCGGCCCCCAGCAGTGCCGGGGCCGCGGCGCCGCGGTAGCGCTCGCTGCCCGCCACCACCAGCAGGCGGCCCCGGCCGTATTTGCCGGCCGCTGGATCCAGGGCCAGCGGCGGCAGATCGGCCAGATCGGCGGGGTGGAGGCCCAGGGGCTGGTCCGCCGGCAGCTGGTGCAGCAGCGCTGCTGGCAGCCCCAGATCGATGCGCTCCAGCTGGCCCACCCAGGCCAGGGCCGGGTCCTGCACCAGCCCCGTCTTGAGCAGCCCGATGGCATAGGTGGTGTGGGCGCAGGCGGCGCTGGCCCCCAGCAGGCGGCCGCTGTCGCAGCACAGGCCCGTGGGCCCATCCACCGCCACCAGCACGCCGGGGTGCTGGCGCCGCCGCTCGGCCAGCAGGGTTTCCAGGGCCGCACCGGGCGGCCGGCTCTGGCCGATGCCGAACAGGGCATCGATCCACAGGGCCTGGCCCCCCGGCTCCGGTGGGGCCCCCAGCCGGGGAATCCCCAGCCAGAGGGCATGGCGCAGGTGCCCTTCGGTGAGCGGTTTGTGCCGCTCGAACGGGCTCCAGATCGCCACGGCCACCCCGGCCAGGTGCAGTTCCCGGGCGATCACGAGTCCATCGCCGCCATTGTGGCCCGGCCCCACCAGCACCACCGCCCCGTGGGCCGCCAGGTGGGCGTTCCACTGCTGCCGGATCCGCTGCGCCACCGCCAGGGCGGCCTTCTCCATCAGCGCCTCCACCGGCAAGCCGCTGGCGAAGAGCTGCTGTTCCAGCGCCGCCATCTGGCCGCCGCTCACCAGCAGGTGCCGACCATCGCGTGCGGGCCAGGGGGAGGGGGCGGCAGACAAGGCGGGTCGGGAGGCTCGGTTTCATGATGGGGAGATCCGCTGCTCGCACCAGCCCTCCCCTCGCCGCTTCACCGGTTTGACCGCCTGCCCATCCAGCTCCGCCCTCACCCCCGGCACCAGTGCCACCCCCGCTGGAGCCGCGGCCCTGGAGCGGCTGCGGGCCTGGCCGGGGGAGCACCGGGTGGCGGTGGGTCTCTCCGGAGGGGTGGACAGCTCGCTCACGGCGGCCCTGCTGGTGGAGGCGGGCTGGGGTGTGGAGGGGCTCACCCTCTGGCTGATGCGTGGCAAGGGGGCCTGCTGCGCAGAGGGTCTGGTGGATGCGGCCGGCATCTGCGAGCAGCTGGGGGTGCCCCATCACGTGGTGGACTTCCGTGAGCACTTCCAGGAGCAGATCGTGTCTTTCCTGGTGGAGGGCTATCGCGACGGCATGACGCCCCTGCCCTGCTCGCGCTGCAACCGGGAGGTGAAGTTCGGCCCGATGCTGCGCTGGGCCCAGGAGGAGCGCCGCATCGATCGCATCGCCACGGGCCACTACGCCCGGGTGCGCCATGCCGGCGACGGCGAGCGCCTGCCGGTGCCGGGCGATGCCACGGGCCTCCATCAGCTGCTGCGGGGGCTCGACCCCCGCAAGGACCAGAGCTACTTCCTCTACGACCTGCCCCAGGAGGCCCTGGGCCGGCTGGTGTTTCCCCTGGGGGAGCTCACCAAGCCCGACACCCGCGCCGAGGCCGAACACCGCGGCCGGCGCACGGCCCGGAAGCCTGAAAGCCAGGACCTCTGCCTGGCCGATCACCACGGCTCGATGCGCGCCTTTCTCGATGCGCACCTGCCGCCGCGCCAGGGCGAGATCGTGCTCGGTGACGGCACGGTACTGGGCCAGCACGACGGCATCCAGCACTTCACCATCGGCCAGCGCAAGGGGCTGGGGGTGGCCTGGAAGGAGCCGCTGCACGTGGTGCGCCTCGACGCCCCCCTGAACCGGGTGGTGGTGGCGCCCCGGTCGGAGGCGGCCCGCAGCAGCTGTGTGGTGGGCGCGGTGAACTGGCTGTCGATGGCTCCGCCGGAGCGGCCGCTGCCGGTGGAGGTGCAGGTGCGCTACCGCAGCGCGCCGGTGCCGGCCCTGCTCACTCCCCTGCCCGCCACCGACGCCGACCGGGCGGCCCAGCGCCCCCACCGCTGCCGGTTGCAGTTCGCGGAGGAGCAGTTCTCGATCACCCCCGGTCAGGCCGCCGTGTTCTAT
>JBJTWP010000045.1:0-8922 GCA_046081805.1 Cyanobacteriota bacterium | reverse complement strand
AGCAGCTGAAAGCCCTGGCGGACGCGCTGCTGGATCTCACCGGACCCGCTGATCCAGCTGGCTGGCTGGCCCCATCGGCTGCTTGCCCCCCCATCCCATTCGGACGCCTCGCGCTGACGGGGCGCCAGCACACCACATCTGGTGTCGTCTGGCCGGAGCTCGGTGAGGGCACTGGAGGGGGTTCCCCCCTCCACTCGCGGGGCTTCGGCGGGGACCTCCTGCAGGAGCGTGGCCAGCAGGGGCCCAGGTGTCGTCAAGGGCTTCAGCCCACTCCAGCGCCTCCACAGGCCGGCTGCTCCCGTCACAGGCGGGAGGTCCCTGTCACGGCCCGGCTGTTGCGGTCTCGGGCCGGATCTTCCCGCCGCCCGCAGGTTGCTGCCTCCACGGACGGACTGAATCTGTCCAATGAGGAGCCAGCCCCGCGCCCCACCCCGGAACCCTCTGCCGGATCACCGCGTGGGCCCGATCAGCGCAGGGACCGGACCACCCCATGGGACTGTCATCCCTGCAGCAGATCATCCAGCTCGCCCGAATCATCCTGTCGAGCCGTAGCCTCTAAGGAACGAGACATGACCGAGGCGCTGGTCTCGCAGTTGATCTCGCAACTGTTCCCACAGTTGATCTCACTGGTGATAGCACAGTTGATCGCACAGCTGGTCTCGCAACTGAGCTCGCAGGGGATGGCCGTCTGTCTGGAGGCGCGGTGAGCCTGCGCTGCCTGATCCTGGACGACCATGTGATGTTCGCCCAGTTGCTGAGCACCCTGCTCCAGCCAGTGCGGAATCTGGAGGTAGCAGGGCTGGCCAGAACTTGCCGAGAGGGGCTGCAATTCTGCCGGGAGTTGCGACCTGATCTGCTGATCCTGGATCTGACCCTGCCCGATGGGGACGGCACGATGGTGGCCCGGGCCGCATTGCATTGGAATCCCCTCTGCAGGATCCTGGTGCTCTCCGCCAAGGCGGGTTCGTTTGTCTGCCCGACGGATCTGGAGGCCTCCGTGGCCGACGTGATCGACAAGACTGCCACGTTCGACGCCGTAACCGCCGCCATCGAAGCGGTGCTGCGGGCTCACCCTGGCAGAGCCACCGGCACACCAGCGGCCACGTGCAACCCCCTCAGCCTGCTCACGAGCCGACAGCGGGAAGTGTTTCTACTGATCGGCCGTGGACTCCAGAACAAGGGAATCGCCCGGCTCCTGGGGCTGGAGCTCACCACGGTGGAAACCCATCGCAAGGAGATCGCCCGCCGACTGGCGATGAGTGGGGCCGAGCTGGTCCAGCTGGCGGCCCTGCAGGTCTCCGCCCAACCTGGAGCGCTCTGGAGCGGGACCCTGCGCGGCCCAGAGGCAGGCTGACCCGATGGCCTTCCTGCGGGGAGGCGGGAGCGGAAGCGGACACGGTCAGCCATGGCACACCGTCACCGATGCCGTCACCGGTGGGGCTCTGGTGCGCACGCAGCACCTGCAGCGACAAGCGATCCAGACCCTGATCGCCTCCGGCAAGCTGGCTGATCGCCAGAGCGACGACCACCTGGGCGGCACCGCTGGCCCGGATTTGCCAGCGTGGGTGGGATCGGCCCTGCCGCCTTGTCGACTTCCAGCACCACGTCTTCCCGTTCCATCGCCGACCTGCCCGAGGCCGGCGCCCTGCGGACCCCCGTGCACCGCGGTGACACGAGGTCGCTGAGCTGGCGGCTGACGCAGCTGGATCGGCTCAGCACCCTGCTCAGGCAGCACGGGCCGGCGGTGCTGGAGGCGCTGGCGGACGACCTGGGCAAACCGACCCTGGAGGCCAGCTTTGAGCTGGTGGCGGTGCGCCAGGAGATCGCGCTCACCCGCAGGCACCTGCGCCGCTGGATGGCACCGCGCCCCATCCCGCTGGATCTGGCCCTGCAACCGGGACAGGCCTGGGTGGAACGCCAACCCCTGGGCTGTGTGCTGATCATCGGCCCCTGGAACTATCCCTTCCAGCTCTCGCTGCATCCCCTGGTCAGCGCGCTGGCCGCCGGCAACACCGCGGTGGTGAAGCCCTCTGAGCATGCCCCACGCACGGCCGAGCTGATCGCCGACCTGCTGCATCACGCCTTTCCAGCCGATGTGGTGCGGGTGGTGCTCGGGGATGCGGGAGTCGCCGGCGAGCTGCTGGAGCAGCGCTTTGACCACGTCTTCTTCACGGGCGGCAGCCGGGTGGGCAGCCTGGTGATGCAGGCCTGTGCCCGCCACCTCACCCCCGTGACCCTGGAGCTGGGGGGCAAAAGTCCGGTGATCGTGCTGGCTGACACCGATGTGGCGACCACGGCGCGGAGGCTGGCCTGGGGCAAGGGACTCAACGCGGGGCAGACCTGCATCGGCCCCGACCACCTGCTGGTGGAGTCCGCGGTGCGCGATGCACTGGTGCAGGCCATGGCCGCTGAGCTGGCACGCTTCTACGGCCCCGACCCGCTGCGCTCACCCGACCTGGGGCGCATCGTGAACGACGCCCAGTTCCAGAGGCTGGAGCAGCTGCTGGCGGGCGCCCGCCACCGCGGCCAGGTGCTGGTGGGGGGTCGCAGCGACGCAGCGGAACGCCGGATCGAACCCACCCTGCTGGCCGTGGCGAGCCCCGACGATCCGCTGATGCAGGAGGAGTTGTTCGGCCCCCTGTTGCCGGTGCTCACCACCGCCGGGCTGGAGGAGGCGTTGGAACAGATCCGCCAGGGCCCTCACCCCCTGGCCCTCTATCTATTCAGCCGCAGCCGCCAGGCCCAGCGACGGGTGCTGGAGGCCAGCAGCTCCGGCGGCGTGGTGTTCAACGATGTGGTGCTCCAGGGCGGCGCCGCAGCGCTGCCCTTCGGGGGAGTGGGGCCCAGCGGCATGGGGTCTTACCACGGGGAAGCGGGCTTCCGCACCTTCTCCCATGAGCGCAGCGTGCTGCGCCGACCGTTCCAGCTCGACCTGCCGTTCCGCTACCCGCCCTACGCCGGCAAGTTGCCGCTGGTGAAGTGGTTGCTGGGCTGATGACCGGGATCAGGACCGGCTGGCCGTGGGCGGGCCCTGCACTGGAGAGTCCTAGACAACCCGCCTAACCTTGCAGCAGCGATTTTGGGTGTTGATGCGCCGCGTCCTTGCTGCCCTGGCTCTGGCCCTGGTGTTGCCGCTGCCGGTCCGGGCCGACGTCACGGTGAAGCCAGGCGACACCCTCGGAGAGATCGCCGAGCGCTACGGCGTGAGCGTGAACCGCCTGATGCAGGCCAACGGCATCCAGGATCCCAAGGAGCTCCAGGCGGGCCAACGCCTGGTGATCCCAGGCCGAAATTCAGGAGGAGGAGGAGGCAGTGGCAGTCGCGGCTCGACTGGCTCTGTGGTGGTGCAGCCAGGCGACACCCTGTCAGAAATCGCCGAGCGCAACGGCATCAGCCTGGAGCGGCTGATGCAACTCAACGGCATCAGCAACCCGGCGATGGTGGAGGCGGGGCGCCGGCTGGTGCTGGCCGGCGGCGGATCCACGAGCGCTGGCAGCCTCCGCAGGGGCGGCAGCGGCACCCCGGCAAGTGGGGGCTACACCGTGAAGAGCGGCGAAACCCTCGGTGAGATCGCCGAGCGTCACAACACCAGCGTGAATCGACTGATGCTGCTCAATGACATCAGCGACCCCACCCAGCTCCAGGCCGGCAGCAGGATTGTCGTTCCAGGCATGAGGCCAGTCCCCGGGAACCCAACCCGCCCAGGCGGTACGAAGGAGCACGTGGTGCAGCCGGGGGAGAGCCTCTCGGAAATCGCCGACTCCTACAACCTCCCGATCGAAAAGCTGGTATCCCTCAACCGCATCAGCGATCCGAACCTGGTGATCAGCGGCACCCGTCTCAAGCTCACCGCCCCTCCACCCGTTCCCGGTTCCCGCCAGACGCCCAGGCCCCCCCGCAACGCCCCCAGCGCAGCGGCCACCCGCCCGGCTCCAGCCAGAGCGCCCGCGGTCGCCACCAGCAATGCGTCCCCCGGTCCGAGCCCGGCCCGGCCACGGCCCACCCCATCGTCATCCGGCAGCCCCCCGACCAACCCCACCCCCAGTTCGGTCTCTTCCCCGACCCCCGCTTCCAGGCCTTCCACCACGGCGGTTGCGGCTACGGCGGCCCCACGCAGCGGTGGCTCCAACGCAGCAGCGAATGCAGGCGCCACCACGGTGGCAGCCCGCCAGACCCCATCACCCCGGCCGACCACCCCCCTGGCCAGCCGGCCAGCAGCCCCTGACTGGCGCACCTACGGGGCTTTGCAGGTGGACTGGGCCAGCTGGCAACCGATGGGGGGCAGTTTCGTAACCCCCAGCCTGACGGCCGAGGGGCTGTCCACCTACACAGCGATCAACTGCGGGGCTCGGAAGCTCAACGTCACCGGCCAGGGCGGGCAGTGGCGCACCTGGGAGCCTCCGCGCAACGACGCAGAGCAGCAACTCGTGAGCGATCTCTGCAAGGCCAACGGCAGCTGACCCACAGGTTCCCTTCGGCCAGGCCAGTGCCAGCGGTCCAATTCCAACCGCCCACCTCAGACAGGACAGCTCAGACACCCCAGTCAAACAATCCAGCCAGACACTCCAGTCAGACACTCCAGGGCAGCGGCCAGGGGCGTCGGATGTACTGGCGCCCTCGAGCCCGAACATAGAGGCGCTGGGCGCCGTCGTCGCTCTCGCTGATCAGGTCTTCCTGCACCAGCCGGCGGGCCAACCAGGCCCAGCGCTCCTCAGCCAGCTGCCCGGGAGCCCGGCCTGCCGACCTGGCCAGTTCCTCAGCCAGGACACCCAACTCGCGGCCCTGGCGCTCCTCCAGCACCTCCAGCAGGGTTGCCACCTGTGGCGCCCAGTCGTGCCGGGCCCGAGCCTGCAGGCAGTTGTCGCAGCGCCCGCATGGGGTGGCCAGCTCTCCCACCGCCAGCAGCAGGGCCTGCTCACGGCAACCGTCCCCTTCAGCCACCGCCTCCATGCGCCGTAGCTGCCGCTGAGCCAGTTCAAGCCGCTGGGCATCCTGACGCAACTCGGTGTTCCGGATCGCCCAGCCCAGACTGGTGCGGTCGACCGGATCAAAGAGCACAAGACAACCCGCAGGCCCACCATCCCGTCCGGCCCGGCCCGCCTCCTGCAGGTAGCCCTCAGCGCTGGCCGGAAGCTCCAGATGGAGCACCAATCCCACATCCGACCGGTCCACTCCCATCCCGAAGGCCACCGTGGCCACCAGCACCGGCCTGGGCGCGCTCTGGAAGTGTTGCAGGGCCAGGGCACGGCTTTCAGGGTCCAGGCCGGCGTGATAGGCAATGGCCTCGACTCCGGCAGTCGTCAGACGCCAGGCCCACTGCTCCACCGAGCGGCGTGTTCGCCCGTAGATCAACACCGCCCCCCGTGCCTGGCCCACCGCCTCCAGCACCAGGGCCAGGGGATCGGCCGGACGCCGCCGCATGGCGTAGTGGAGGTTGCTGCGGCGGGCGGAGCGCACCTGGATCAGGGGACGCCGGAGGCGCAGCAACCGGATGATGTCTGCCCGCACCAGCGGGGCGGCCGTGGCACTCAGGGCCACCAGGGGCACGCCTGGACAGAGCTGACGCAACTGACCGAGACGGCGATAGTCGGGACGGAAATCGTGGCCCCAGGCACTGATGCAGTGGGCCTCATCCACCGCAACCGCCACCAGGCGACCGCTGTCCAGCAGCTCATCGAGCAGCCGGCGGGTGGCTTCGGCCTGGAGTCGCTCAGGAGCCAGATAGAGCAGCCGCAGCCGCTGATCGCGCAGGTGCCGATGCAAGCGCCGCCGCTCAGGCAGCGCCAGTCGCCCATGCAGACAGGCCGCTGGAATGCCGCGCCGCTCCAGCTGCTGCACCTGGTCCTGCATCAGGGCCACCAGCGGAGAGATCACCAGCACCAGGCCCTCCCGCACCAGGGCCGGGAGCTGGTAGCAGAGGGATTTGCCACCACCCGTGGGCAGCACCGCCAGGCAGTCCTGGCCGGCCAGGAGCGCCTCCACCACTGGCCGTTGTCCTGATCGGAAGTCGTCCCAGCCGAAGTGCTGGTGCAACACCTGCACCAATGGATCGGCTACCGCCGGACGGGGCGCATCAGTGGCCAAACCACCACCAGCAGCGCCCCAGGACCCTAGCGGCCACCAGTCAGGACCTTAGGGCCCCCCGGGATGACCGGATCAGGGCGGAGGGGTGGAGCCTCCAGCTGCTCGGGAGCTTCCTCCACCAGCTGGAGCCGCACCCGCTTGCCCCCCGCCAGCTCCCCGAGCGACACCCGCATGGTGCTGCCGCTCAGCGACTGCAGCACCGTGAGCAGCTCCCGCAGGTGGGGCGTGCTGCTGCCGCTCTCCACCCAGAGCCGCTCCTGCAAGCCGCCCAGGCGCCGCCAGCTGGTGTGGAGCTTGAGCACCGCCGCCTCCAGGGCCTGGGCCTGGCCCACCGCATCGGCCAGCAACCCGAGGGCATCGATCCGCTGGGCCTCCTGCAGCGCCTTGTCAAAATCCAGCTGGTCGACCTGAAACGCCCGCACCGCCAGGCTGGCCTCAGCCGCCTTGCTCAGCCAGCGGGCCGTGCTGGTCACCTCCTTCACCCGGTCGAGCTCGGGCTCCTCGCGCAGCACCCGGCGGAGATCGTCCTGCTGCTCTTCGGGCAGCTTGGCCAGCTCCTTCACCAGGGGCGCCACGGCCCGTGGGGGCAGGAGATTTTCGGCGGTGCGCTGGCGGATCTCCTCCGGCAACAGCGGGCTGGTGGCCACCGTGAATTCATCGGCGAGGCGACGCACCTGCTTGCGGGTGATCTCCTGGCCCTCATTGGCCGCCTCCGCGATCATCAGCTGCACCTCCGGATCGGCCTGGGCCGTTTCCAGAAAGGCGCGCTTGGAGAACTTGTTCACGCTGGCCTCGTCCAGCATTCCCCCACCCACCAGGCTGTCCGCCGAGTCGGCCAGCTGGATCAGGGTGTAGGCGCGGGTCTTGCTGATCTCCCGCTCCCGGAGCCACTGCAGAAAGCCGGTGCCCCGTCCCTCGCCGCCGCGCTTCTCCCGGTCGCGCACCGCCCGCAGGATCCGCCCCCGCCAGATCTCGTTCTGCAGGTCAAAGCGTTCGCACACCGCCCAGGCAGCCTCCAGCTGGGCCAGAAACTCCATCGTGCTGATGGTGTCGCTGTCGGGATCGGGCAGCTCCAGGCTGAGCACAGGGGCGTCCCCACCGTCGAGCACCATGGCGCCTGAGACCGCAAAGGGCGATGCTGACACCCTGCGAGGGTCCTGAGGTATGGGCCCCTCGGTGTGCCGCCCGCAGCGATCCCCACCTCAGCCGCCAAAGGGCGACGATTCGTGACGCCGGCCGAAGCAGGCCTGTGTGGTGCGGGTATCTTCCCTCAGAAAGCATCCGAAATCCAGCGCAGCGATGGCCATTTCCCGCGGCGACAAAGTGCGTATCAAGCGCCCTGAGTCCTACTGGTTCAACGACGTCGGCACGGTGGCGTCGATCGATACCTCAGGCATCCGCTACCCGGTGGTGGTGCGCTTCGAGAAGGTGAACTACAGCGGCTTCAGCGGCTCCGAGGGCGGCATCAACACCAACAACTTCGCCGAGAGCGAACTGGAAAAGGCCTGACCATCGAGCCACCACCGCGATCGAACCCCAACCAACCGGAACGGGTGGATAGTCAAGGGCTGCGTTGAACCATCAGCGCAGCCCTTTTTGCTGCCTGCCGGTCTGGGATGGCGGCCGTCTCTGCCCCTGTCTCAGCCCCGGGCGCTCACCACCGTGCTGTGAGACCCTGAATTCCCTCTTCCTGCTCCGCGCCCGTGCCGGAACTGCCCGAAGTCGAAACCGTGCGACGCGGGCTGGAACGGCAGACCCTGCAGATCCGGATCGCCAGGGTGGAGGTGCTGCGCCAGCGGGCGATCGCCAGCCCAAAGGATCCAGAGGCCTTCGTATCAGGCCTGCAGGGCTGCAGGTTGCAGGGGTGGGCGCGGCGGGGCAAGTACCTGATCGGCAGCCTCAGCCGGCCCCAGGGAGATGGCGGCCACTGGGGCGTGCATCTGCGCATGACGGGACAGTTCCTGCTGCTGCAGGCCAGGGACGGGGCTCCGGTCAGCCCCTGCTGCGATCACACCCGGGTGCGCATCTGGAGCGACAAGGGCGATGAACTGCGGTTTGTGGACACCCGCAGCTTCGGCCAGATGTGGTGGGTCCCTCCCGGAGAGCCATTGGAGAGTGTGATCACCGGCCTGCAGAAGCTGGGCCCGGAGCCCTTCAGCCCTGCCTTCACCGCCCGCTACCTGCGCAACCGGCTGAAGGGCTCCCAGCGCTGCATCAAAGCCGCCCTGCTGGATCAGAGCCTGGTGGCTGGCGTGGGCAACATCTATGCGGATGAATCGCTGTTCGCTGCCGGCATCCCGCCACACACCCGCAGCGGCCAGCTGAAGCTCGGGCAGCTGGAGAACCTGCGCGAGGCGTTGGTGGAGGTGCTGCAGAACAGCATCGGCGCCGGGGGCACCACCTTCAGCGACTTCCGCGATCTCAGCGGTACCAATGGCAACTACGGCGGCATGGCCTGGGTGTATCGCCGCGGGGGAGAACCCTGCCGGCGCTGCGGCACCCCGATCAGGCGGGAGAAGCTGGGGGGGCGCAGCAGTCACTGGTGCCCCAACTGCCAGCATTGAGGTTCCCACCTGCAGCCATGGCAGCTCCCGAAGCGATCGCGCCCCTCGCCCAGCAGCTCACTGGGGCCATGGCCACCATCTACGGCCGCGGCTGGTGCGACGGCACCGGGGGCAACTTCAGCTGCGTGCTCCAGCACCATCCCCTGCTGCTGCTGATGGCCCCCAGCGGAGTGCCCAAGGGAGCCGTCAGGCCAGAAGATCTGATTCAGGTGGATGGCACAGGGCAGGTGCAACGGGGCCAGGGACGGGCCAGTGCCGAGACCCTGCTGCATCT
>JBJTWP010000044.1:0-6119 GCA_046081805.1 Cyanobacteriota bacterium | reverse complement strand
CCTGCCGCCCCGGCGGCGCCTGCCAGGGATTCCAAGTGCCAGTGCCAGGAGCAGCGGAAGGCTCCGAGCACCAGCCGCGCCGCCACACCGGCCCTGAGCAACGGACTCGCCGGCCGGACCAGCAGCCGTCCCACCGCCGAGCGCCGGACCAACGGCAGCAAGCGCCCAGCCAACTACAACCCCAGCCGTGCCCTGGTGCTGGCCCGCCGCGAGGCCCTGTCCAAGCGCGGCAAGTCGGCCAGCACCCCGAGCAGCAGCACCGCCGCGACGGTTGCCCGCCAGAGCCATCCCGACATCTCGACCCGTGAGCTGGCCCAGAAGGTGAGGGAGCTCAAGAGCAAGGTCGGCAGTGCCGGCTCGGCCCGCAACAGCGGCACCCGCCCCAGTGGTCCGAACCGCAATGGAGCCCGCCAGGCGGCTGCCGCCGATGCCCACTGGAAGGTGGGTGTCAGCGAGACCAGCCGTGGCCAGGTGGTCACCGGTACCCAGGCCAACCGTTCCGCCAAGACCACCGGGAACGAGGCGGCCACCTGCCGGCCGATCACCGGCACCGAATACCTCGGTGCCGAAGTGTTCCAGACCTTCTGCCAGAGCGGTCCCAACGCCACCCAGCCGGCCAAGGTGCGCGTCACCGCCACCAGCCACGGCAACCGGGTCACCGGCAACGAGGTGGGCCGCAGTGACAAGGTCACCGGCGATGAGCCCGGCACCTGCAAGAGCATCACTGGCACCGAGTACGTGTCCGCCAACCAGTCCGCCGTCTACTGCGGCGAGGTCACACCCAGTCCTCGCAAGGTGGGTCGCAGCCAAACCCAGGGCGGCCAACCGGTATCCGGTGTGATGGTGGGCCGCTCCAGCAAGGTCACCGGCGATGAACCCGGCTCGGGCCCGCAGCTCACCGGCGACCAGTACCTCGGCGCCGAGCCCCCCACCCCTGGCCGGGCGCCCACCAAGGTGGCCACCGTCCACACCCTGCGCGGCACCAGCGTGACCGGCACCACCGTGGGCCGCAGCGCCCTGGTGACAGGGGATGAACCGGGCAGTTGCCGCCTCGTCACGGGGGATGAATACATCGGCACGCAGCAGTACGCCGGCTTCTGCGGCGGCAAGCCAGCCCCCGAGGCCCCGAAGGTGGGGTTCAGCATCACCAACCGCACCCAGGTGGTGAGTGGCACCCAGACCGGGCGCTCCAGCAAGGTCACCGGCGATGAGCCCGGCACCTGCAAGGCCGTCACCGGCACCCCCTACGCCGGTCTGGAGCAGGCTGGTGACTACTGCACCAGCCGGGCCGTGGGTGAGATCCGCTCCCGCACGCCGGTGCGCGGCTCCAACCGGATGAGTGGCATTCAGCCGGGGATCGGCGGACACCTCACCGGGGCCGAGCGCGGAGCCTGCGAGGCCATCACCGGAACCCCCTATGTGGGGGGCGATCAGCTGGCCGAGGTCTGCGGCGCCGCTGCGATCGGTGACGCCGACTTTCCCCAGCCCCTGGGCGACCCCCAGCCCTGGCAGCAGTTCAGTGTCCAGTCGCCGGCCCGTGTCGCCCATCTGGCCCGCGACCGCGAGCGGCGCAGCTCGGTCACCGGCACCAGCTACGAGGCCGGGAGCCGCGTCACCGGCCCTTTTGACATGGCCTCCGACAAGGTGACCGGTACCGAGCAATTTCGCTTCGACGGGCGTCGCACCCAGCTCGCCCGGGGCCCGGTGGAACCAGCGGCCGCGGCTGCCGATCCAGGGGCTCGCCCCACCTCCCGGGTCACCGGCGAAGGCATTTCAGCCGGCCTGAAGATCACAGGCGACGACTGGGATCGGGGCGAGCGGGTGACCGGAACCGAGGGGGCCTCGGCGCGGCGCCGCAATCCCAGTCGTCCAGGCCCGATGACGGCCATGCCCGGCTTCGAGTCCAAGCGCAACCAGGACGTCCCAGAGCCTGTGAGCCGCGTCACCGGATCCAGCGGCAATACGACCGCAGGATCCCTGATCACCGTGTCCGGCGGAGCCCGGGGCTGAGCGACCCATGCCGCGCCCCTCACGCCTTGCGGTGAGGCCCCTTGCTCCGACGGCGCCCCGACGCCGTCCGGGGACGGGCCCGAACGCCGCCCAGCCTCCCGCCACACCTGACAATCCTGCCGCGCTGCCGCTGCGGGGCACCCGCGCCCGGGCCGCGCAACAGCAACAGCAGGCCCGTCGTGACGGCCTCAGCCGCAATCCCCGCGTCGCGCGCACGGCCGCAGCCGCAGCTGCTGGGGCCAATCAGCCGCAGCCCAGAACGGCTGAGCCAGGCAGTGGCACCCTCCATCCCCTCACCGACCGCAGCACCAACGACGCCCTCCACGCCTACGACAGCGGCGTAAAGGCCGCGTTTGATCGGATCGTGCCGGTGCTCAAGCGCCTCTCAGCCCTGCAGCATGAGCCCGATTTCGTGGAGCGTGCCCAGCAGCTGGCGCGGCAGGAGCTGGGTTTCCCCCTGCCCCAGCCGATTCTCGAAACCGCCTGGGTCAGCCAGCTGGACATGCGCACCCTGTTCGCCTGGAGCGTCTTCGAGACCTACGAGCAGACCAGCGCGGCCTTCTTCGAGCGCGATCCGCTGGCCGGCAAGCCCGGCGGCCCCGCCGGCGAGGACTTCGACGCCTTTCTGCTCTCCTGTGGCTTCCATCTGCTGGATGTGACCCCCTGCGCTGACGGCCGCCTCGCCCATGCGATGGCCTACGGGCTGCGCATCCCGTTCAGCTCCGTACGGCGACGGCCCCACGCCGGTGCCCTGTTCGATGTGGAAAACACGGTGAATCGTTGGGTCAAGACCGAGCACCGTCGCTATCGGGAGGGCCTGCCCAATCCGGCCCATGCCGACACCCGTTATCTGAAGGTGGTGCTCTACCACTTCAGCTCCAGGGATCCCAGCCACGAGGGCTGCGCTGCCCATGGCAGCAACGACGGGCTGGCGGCCTCCTGCGGCCTCGGACGCCTGAAGGACTTCCAGCAGGCGGTGGAGAACAGCTTCTGCTGCGGAGCCTCGGTGGACCTGCTGCTGATGGGAATCGACACCGACACCGACGCCATCCGGGTGCACGTGCCCGGCATGGATGGCAGCACCAACCTGGAGCGCTGGCTGGATGCCCACGCGGTCTATGCCGCGACCCTCGGGCTGACACCGGAGCAGGGTCGCGAGAAGATTCAGCAGCTGGTGCTGCAGGCAGCGGCCTCCACACCCGACCCGGGGATGGTGCAGCTGGTCGCCCGTCTGTTCGAGCACAACATCTCCCAGATCGACTACGTGCGTCAGTTCCATGGCGCCCACTACAGCGATGCGGGCCATGCCGAGCGCTTCATCGGGGTGGGCATTGGCTTCAAGGAGATCCACCTGCGCAATCTCACCTATTTCGCCTACATGGACACCGTGGAGGAGGGAGCCGCGGATCTGGACGTGGGGGTGAAGATCTTCAAAGGTCTCAACGTCAGCCGCGGGCTGCCGGTACCCGTGGTGGTGCGCTTCGACTATCACGGCCAGGTGCCCGGCGCCCGCGAGCGGGCCATCCGCAGCTGCCAGCGGGTGCAGGCCGCGATGGAGAACCGCTACCGCGAGCTGTTCGATCAGGGTCTGCTTCACGCCCTGCTCACCATCCGCGACCAGGACCGGCATGTCCCGGCGGAAGCGGTAGGTTCCACGATCACGTTCGCGAGTCAGGGAGGGCATTGAGATGCTGATCTGCAAGGTGCTCAAACCCCTGGTCTCCACCAACCGGATCCGGGATTTCGAGCACAAGCACCTGCAGGTGGTGCTGGATGGCAGCACCAAGAAGGTGGCGGTGGATGCCGTGGGCTGTGTGCCGGGCGACTGGGTCATCTGCGTCGGCAGCTCTGCGGCCCGTGAAGCCGCTGGCAGCAAGTCGTATCCCAGCGATCTCACCATCGTGGGGATCATTGATCACTGGGATCCGGAGGCCGGCAAGTAATGGAAATCATGCAGGTCACCGGCTCGCTCGTCTGCAGCCAGCGGGTGGGCGGTCTGGATCACATGAATCTGCGCATCCTGCGCACCTCCAAGGGGAAGCTCAATATCGCCGTGGATCCGGTCGGCGCATCCCCCGGGAACTGGGTGTTCACGGCCAGCGGCTCTGCAGCCCGCTTTGCCTGCCCCGACCCCACCGTGCTCACCGATCTGACGATCGCCGGAATCATCGACTTCTGGGAGCCCGACGGCTGAAGGTCTGGCGCCAGCTCCGCTGCTTCCATCCCGCTCCGCCCCAGTCCCTCGCCCGTCCGTTCGCCATGGCCAACTCCGGCTCCCCAGCCCCCGACATCAACCCCGCGGCAGACACTGAGGCCGCTCCAGCAGCGACCGCCGGCTCCCACGACAGCGCCCCGTCCCCCACTCCCGTCTCAGCCCCCGCCGTGACCACCACCCCCAGCACCCCGGCCATCAGCACCGACACGACTGCCCTTCCCGCCAGCACGGCGGCTGCCAGCGCCAAGGCCCCGTCCCGATCCAGCGGAGGACGGGCCGCCAGCACCCGTACGATCGGCCCCCGCGGCGGCGTCAGCCGAGCCAGCACTGCCCGCAGCAGCGCCGCGAGCACAGGTGCTCGCGGCAGCACCGCCCGCAGCACCTCCCGTGCTGCCACCAACAAGGACAGCAGCACCGGTGGCGGGGGCCTGGTGGTGGGCGGCGGCTTTGTCAACCGTTTCGGCGGCGGCCTCAACCCCCGCAGCAGCGACGTCCCCGACAGCTCGTCACCCGTCCAGGGCATCGCCCTTGGCATGATCGAGACCCGCGGCCTGGTGCCTGCCATCGAGGCGGCTGACGCCATGACCAAGGCCGCAGAAGTCACGCTGGTGGCTCGCGAGTTCGTTGGTGGCGGCTATGTCACCGTGCTGGTGCGTGGTGAAACCGGCGCCGTGAATGCCGCCGTGCGCGCCGGTGCCGATGCCTGTGAGCGGGTGGGTGACGGCCTGGTGGCGGCCCACATCATTGCCCGCCCCCACAGTGAAGTGGAGCCCGCCCTGGTGGGCACCGGCGCCACCCGCCGCCTGTGAGGGCCACGGGCGCGGCCCATCCGCGCGTCCTGGGCTATCTCGGCCGTGCCCTGAGCCTTGAGCTCAGCGCCGTGCAGCAATACATGACCCAGGCCGCCCTGGTGGAGCTGTGGGGCGAACTGGACGCGGCCGAGCGGTTCCGCCGTGAGACGGTGGAAGAAATGCAGCATGCCGAGCGGATTGTGCAGCGGATGCTGGACCTGGGGGTGGCACCGGCGGCATCCCAGCTGCGGCCGGCCACCCACGCGGCCGACCTGGTCGGTCTGCTGCGCCACAACCAGGTGCTGGAGAACGATCTGATCCAGCTCTATGCCGAGGCGGTGCGGTTCTGTGGACTGATCGGGGACCGCGACAATGGGGCGTTCTTTCGTTCGCTGTGGAGTGACGAACAACATCACGGCGAGGACCTGGCAGCATGGCTGCGGAGTCTTGGAGGCTACGGTCAGCGATTCGAGGAACGGGCAACGTTCTGAGGTCGCCTCCTGAATGTCCTTGGCCAGCGCTCTGCCACTGTCGCTCCAGACCGTCTGGCTGATTCCGATCTACGGGTTCAGCGGCATGCTCCTGTCGCTGCCCTGGGCCACCGGCTGGATCAAGCGCAATGGCCCCCGGCCTGCCGCCTATCTCAATCTGCTGGTCACCCTGCTGGCGGTGATCCACGGCAGCCTGGCGATCCGCGAGGTGCTGCAGATCGGGCCCCAGCACCTGGCGTTTCCCTGGTTCCAGGCGGGTGACCTGCACCTGGACATCGGCTTCGACCTCTCGCTCACCAACCTGGCGGCCCTGGAGCTGGTGACCTTCATGAGCCTGGTGTGCCAGGTGTTCGGGCTGGGCTACCTGGACAAGGAATGGGCACTGGCCCGCTTCTACGGCCTCGTGGGCTTCTTTGAGGGAGCCATGTCAGGCGTGGTGCTCAGCAGCAGCTTGTTCATGAGTTACTTCCTGCTGGAGATGCTCACCCTCAGCACCTATCTGCTGGTGGGGTTCTGGTATGCCCAGCCCCTGGTGGTGACAGCGGCCCGCGATGCCTTCCTCACCAAACGGGTGGGGGATGTGCTGCTGCTGATGGGCGTGGTGGCGCTGTC
>JBJTWP010000043.1:0-3845 GCA_046081805.1 Cyanobacteriota bacterium | reverse complement strand
CGTCGTAGCAGATCGAGATCCCGATCCGGCCCAGGCCCGGCACCGCCACCACCGGCGGCAGCTGCTGGCCCGGCGTCACGGTCGATGACTCCCTGTAGGTGAGACCGTCTGGGAGATCCACGTCGAACAGGTGGATCTTGTCGTAGCGGGCCAGCAGCTGCCCCTCCACGCTCACCAGCTCGGCGCGGTTGAAGGTGTGGCCCTCACCGGCGGGCACCGGGAAGCCACCCCCCAGCAGCGTCACCTGGTAGCGGCGGGCCATCGTGACCAGGAAGCGGCTGCAGCGCTCCGCCAGCAGCGGTGCCAGCTCCAGGCGGCGCTGGTCGTTGCCCATGAAGGCGAAGTTCTCCGGCAACCCCACCAGTTCGGCGCCGCGGCGCGCGGCGAGCTCAATCTGCTCCTCGGCGGCGGCAAAGTTGGCATCCGGATCGGGGGTGCTGGTGAGCTGCACCGCTGCCGCCAGGAAACTGCCCACCGAACCCCCAGAACCAACGGCCGAATCGTAAGGGGAGGCGCTATCCCGCCTGAATCACCCCTGGCGCGGTCTGGGTGGGCACGATCGTGAGGCTGTCGATGGCGGCGCAGCAGGCGAAGTCGGCGTCGTGGTTGCCGATGCCGATCAGGCGCTGGCCATGGCTGGCGGCCCGCAGGCAGGCCTCCGGCTGGTGCTGCCACTGCTGCCAGAGGGCCAGGGCCGCCAGGGCCTCGTCGTTGGCGATGACCACCGGCCCATCGCCCTGCTGCGCCGCCTGCTGGGCCGCGGCGATCACGGCGCCGGCGGCCAGGGAATCCTCCAGGGAGTAATCCCCTTCCCAGCCACTGCCCACGATCCACACCCGCTCTGCGCCGGCCGCCAGCAGACGCCGGGCCACGGCGGTGCGGTTGGGCAGGCAGGCGGTGACGAGCAGCGGCACGGCCCGCACGGCAGCCAGGGAGCGGGTGCCGTTGGTGGTGCTCATGAAAATGCGCTTGCCCCCCACCAGCTCCGGGGTGCCGGCCAGGGGGGAATTGCCCAGGTCGTAGCCGTCGACGCGCTTGCCGCCGCGCTCGCCGGCCCGCAAACCAAGAGCAGCCGGCCAGGCCGCGGCGGCCGCCTCCAGCTCCGCCAGGTCGGCGAAGGCCTGGATCGCCTCGGCGCCGTTCTGCAGCGACCAGGCAATGGTGGTGGTGGCCCGCAGCACGTCGATCACCACGGCGGCGGCGGGGCCGCCCTCGGCCGGCGGACGCACCGCCGGCACCGCTTCTGAGGTGTGGAAGTAGGCGATCTGCATCGCGCCGTTGCAATGTGTGGTCAGTGTGTCAGCCCCACCGGCGGCCCAGGCCTGACGCCGGGATCAGCCGCCGTCGGCGACCCGCCCGCTCAACCGGAACCGCCCCAGCGCCCCCATGGCCATCCGCAAGTGGGAGCTGTACTCGAGCCTCTGGGCCAGTTGCGACGCCCTGCGCCGCAGCGCGGCCAAGATCAGTAGGTCGAGCAGAACTTGACTCGCTTATCTGAGAGGACTAGAGTATCGTGAAATACGTTATAGCCTACTTGATGTGGTCTTCTAGGATAGCTTTCGCTTTAATGTGGTGAGTCTTGTCGTTAAAGCATTCAGCATCTGCAACACTCATGCCGATGATATGAACTGCACCTGCTTGCTTGGCGGCATCATCGGGTTATGCAGCCCGGGGTTTCACCACGCGGGAGACAGAACTGGCGTATCGCCCTCCGCTGCTACGGGATGACGGATGCGCTGCGTCATCGAGTTCACCTGTTGTGTGTCGCATCGTTGGCGCCGCTCCGCCCGCCTGGGCCCACTGCGTTTCAATGTCGCCAGGGTGGATTGAGCTCGATCTCTGTTGGTGGGCAAGGCGCCTCGTTCAACATCCCCGTGCATCGCAGCGGTGAGCTGGACCGTGCGCAGCCCCTGTGACGACAAATCACAAGGTTCTCAGCGATACAGACCCCTGGCGGCGATTCAGGCCAGCCTGAACTGCCAGGAGGAGACCCATTCTGAACCCGGTTCACTCGTTCACGTTCCCCACCGCTCCGCAGCAGGCCTGCCCGCGGGCCAAGCGCCGTTACCGGCTGATCGACAGCGGCTGTGAACCCCATCAGCAACTGGACGGGCAGTACAGCAGCCTGGAGGAGGCGATCGCCGAGGCCATCGCCTGGCTGGAGCCCCAGGCTGACGGGCTGCACCACAGCGGTCTGATCGGTGTGGAGGTGTCCACCAGCAGCGGCGACTGGCGCACCTGCCGCCTACCGGCGCCCTTGCTCTGCCCGCTGCCGCGCTGATCGCGCCGCCCACTCCTGCTCAGTCGCCCCCAGGGGAATGAGCTTGATCTGCTTGCGACCCAGTTTGATCTCGAACTCATCGCCGCGCTCAAGACCCAGCTGGGCGGTGTAGCCCTTGCCCACCATCAGGTTGCCGTTGAACAGCACCCTGGTGGCATCGCTGAGCTGCCGCCTTTGAAATTCAGCCGTTCCGTACCGTCCTTCCGGCTTCTCACATAGCCGCAGCAGCGCACCAGGTCCTCTGCAGGCGCTGTTCGTCACTCATGGTTACTCAGACAGCTGGGATTGAGATGGTCCCAGCGTGTGTGGCTGGCTGCGGCATCAGGCCAGCCTGGTGCGGCGGGACTTCAGGCTGAGGGCGTCATGCCCAGTTGCTGGCCGATCACCCAGGTGGTGGCAGCTCTCTGGGTTTGCCATGCCTGGAGCAGCTGCTTGGCGATCGCCTTCAGGGCCTCCGGATCAGCGGTGGCATCGAGGGACCTGCTTAAACGCTCGATCTCGAACTGCTGACCCACCGACAGCTCCAGCGTCTGCAGCGCCTTGGCTGGGCGGGCTGAAAAGTCACCCATCTGGCCTTCCTCGGTGAATCATTTAAAAAATGTTAACATAGCTGGTCTGGGAGGGGTTAGCCGGTCGCGCTGGCGACCGCCCGACTGACGCGCCAGAGTGCGCCCAGCCGTCTCCCCGTCGTTGCCAGCCGCCAAGGCCCACCGCGATCTGCGCGGTTTTCTCGAGCTGCTGGAGCAGCGCGGCCGCCTCAGGCGCATCCAGGCCCCGGTGGACCCCGACCTGGAGCTGGCGGCCATCGCCGACCGGGTGCTGGGCCTGGGGGGGCCGGCGCTGCTGTTCGAGAACGTGATCGGCTCCACCATGCCGGTGGCGATCAACCTGCTCGGCACCCAGGAGCGGGTGCTCTGGAGCATGGGCATGGAGCGCCCCGAGGAGTTGGAGGCCCTGGGCGAGAAGCTGGCGCTGCTGCAGCAGCCCAGGCCCCCCAAGGGGGCCCGCGAGGCGGTGCGCTTCGGCTCGGTGCTGCTGGATGTGCTCAAGGCCAAGCCCGACCTGGACCTCACCCCCCCCTGCCGCCAGCAGGTGTTCAGGGGGGAGCAGGTGAACCTCGATGCCCTGCCGCTGCTGCGCCCCTGGCCCGGCGATGGCGGCAGGATCATCACCCTCGGCCTGGTGATCACCAAGGATCCGGAAATCGGCACCCCCAACGTGGGGGTGTATCGGCTGCAGCAGCAGTCGATCAACACGATGACCGTGCACTGGCTGAGCGTGCGCGGTGGGGCGCGGCACCTACGCAAGGCCGCCGCCCTGGGCAATCCGCTGGAGATCGCGATCGCGATCGGCGTGCATCCGCTGCTGGTGATGGCGGCGGCCACACCGATCCCGGTGCAGCTGAGCGAATGGCTGTTCGCCGGCCTCTATGCCGGCGAGGGCGTGCGGCTGGCCATGTGCAAGACCGTGAACCTGCTCGGCACCCAGGAGCGGGTGCTGTGGAGCATGGGCATGGAGCGGCCGGAGGAGCTGGAGGCCCTCGGCGAGCGCCTGGCCCTGCTGC